>JAIEON010000035.1 GCA_019750345.1 Patescibacteria group bacterium | reverse complement strand
CACATCCGGACGCAGACCATATTGGAGGATTACCACTTGTACTTGCTCGCTATGAAGTGGGAATGTTTCTTACTTCAGAAGTACTGAGTGATACTGAACAATTCAAAACCCTTAACGATGAGTTGTTGAAGCATAGTATTCCTTCGTACTATGTGCGAAATGGTATGACACTCGCACTCGATAATGACGAAAATATTCCATCAACATTCTCAATTCTTTTCCCTGATAGATCTACTACCTACTGGGAGACGAATAGTGCTTCTGTTGTAGGACGTCTCGATATGGGTGGTGCGAGCATGCTTTTCACTGGAGATTCGCCATCATCAGTCGAACAATTTTTGCTTAAGGCAAGGCCTCAAGCTGTGGATGTAGATATCTTGAAACTCGGTCACCACGGATCCAAGACTTCAACAAGCGCAGCTTTCTTAAAAGCCACAACCCCAAGTCTTGCCCTAGTCTCAGCAGGTGTTGCGAATAGATATGGTCACCCTGCGACAGAAGTATTAGCACGACTCAAAGAATTTAAAATTCCTTTCATCAGTACTCAAGAGAATGAAACTGTGACTGTCACTACTGATGGAACACAATGGAAATAAAATAGAGCTATCCAACATCGTGGATAGCTCTATAAACAACTAAATACTTCCTTTACCAAATGAGTTATCCCATTCGGCTGCTTCAGAATAAGATTTATAATCCTTATTCAAAGAAGTAACTTTCTTTTTTTCTTTTTTTAAAAATAGACGATAAAAGTGAGGACCGAAAATACCAATGAATCCCAAAGCAATTGCTGTAATAATAATTATCTTCATAGTGGTTCAATTTTGCCAATACTATACCAGAGTTTTTTATATTGACAAGTAAAAACGCTTGACCACCGCAATGATCAAGCGTACTTTTTTGAGTATGGTTCGGATTATCGTAGACCATGTCTCCGTTCAAAATTTTTACTCATCTTATTATTTTTCTTATTCTTTAAGAACGCAATTGCGCTAATGGCTACTCCAGCCATACAAGCGATAATAAGTATTTTCTTATTCATACTATTTTTTCTTTACTCTAGCATAAAAAAACACCAAAGGTAAAACCGATGGTGTCACAAGATTATATTTAATACAGAAACAAAAACTCCCCAAGGGGAGTTTTTATATAGGAGATGATGGTTTATTTGATTACACCAGCTGTACGGAGAGTATTGTATGCGCCGTTTTTCTGGATTGTTCGCATACCTTTTGTAGATACGGTGAGAACAAGAGTTTTGTCGATTTCCGGTACATATACGCGCTTTGTTTGAAGGTTTGCGTACTTGCGGTGGTTACCTGTTGGGGTAAAAATAGTCGCACGAGTGCGGTTCGCGTATTTACCGCCAATCTGTGAGCTCTTTCCTGTGATGATGCATTCTTTTGCCATAGTTCAGGGATAGTACCATAGGGCTCATAGTTTCGCAACTCTCGATTGTGGTTGTATACTATATAGATATGACCGGAGTAACCCCCATATTTTATTTTCTGATTCTTATTGCCAGTATCATTGTGCACGAAGTCGCGCATGGACTCATGGCAGAGCGAGAAGGGGATCATACTGCTCGTTTGCTTGGCAGGATTACACTGAACCCGTTGAAACACATTGACTGGTTAGGCTCTGTAATACTACCGCTTGCGCTGATACTGACGAATGCAGGATTCGTGGTGGGCTGGGCTAAGCCGGTGCCGTATGACCCTAATAATCTCCGTAATGGAAGAAAAAGTGAGGCAAAAGTTTCTGTGGCAGGAATAATTGTGAACCTCGGTATTGCTGTTATTTTCGGACTATTGATCCGTGTGATGCTGTTGACTGGCTATGTTTCAGTCCCAGTGATCGATATCGCTAGTATTATCGTACTGATCAATATAGTGCTCGCACTCTTTAATAGTATTCCTATTGCACCACTTGATGGATTCCGATTCCTCTCATCTGTATTACCGGTTCGAGCATTGCCGACAATGCGCGCGCTTGAGCAGTATAGTTTGCCGATGCTTATACTCTTTATTGTCTTTGGATGGAAGCTGGTGGTGCCATTTGCGTTCACGGTGTACTCACTACTTACGGGGATTGCGATATAGTTTCCTGAATATATATAAAAAGGCCTGTAGTACTACAGGCCTTTTGCTTATTTCCTTTTTAGATCATTAAGTTTCTTTTGTATCTGTGCGGCTAGTTCGAACTCTTCTTTTTTGAGAGCTTCTTGTAATTGGTCTTCTAAAGAAGTTTCTGCAAAATGAGAGTTGATAGTAGTACTGCGCAATCGCTCAATAATTTCTAATTCAAAATGAGTAGCATAAAATATTACATAGCGATCTCGTTCAGAACTATTTTCAAGAAAAATACCCTTTCCTTCGAGATAAAAGTCATAGTTATCTAAAAGAGTAGCGTCGATTTCAAAATCGTCTTCTGTGAGACCTTCACCAGTTCGTACTATTAATAGGCATGTGCCTCCGTATACTTCGGGTGAATTCAAATATTCATCTTCTGTAAGAACTTCAGAAATGCGATCAATAAACACTGCTTCTGTAGTCACGATAAGATTATATGCTTCAATATATCCTCGTTCGCCAACCTTCATGTTTTCCACTCGATACTGAGAGGGTAGTGCGAATATTTTTCCTATAATTCCCATGGTACATCGTTTTATTTACTTTGTAAGGTACTTCAAATTTACTGAAAGTCAATGTCATCTGGGCGGTACTATAAGATAGTAGTGACTAAAGCTTGATTTCTTTTTACAGCTGTAGTAGTATGCTCGGACATGGCTCGAATTAGTCAACTTATCAAAACACCTCGCGTAAACGTACGTCGCAAACCAAAAGCGATCGCACTTTCACGTGGTATGAACCACATCCACAATAAGCCGGTATTTTACCCGTCTCCTTTTAAGCGTGGTGTATGTACTAAGGTAACAACAAACACTCCAAAGAAACCTAACTCTGCGATTCGTAAGATTGCTCGTATTCGTCTTACTAATGGACAAGAAGTAACAGCGTACATCCCAGGTGAAGGTCACAACCTCCAAGAACACTCAGTGGTAATGATCCGCGGTGGTCGTGTGAAGGACTTGATTGGAGTACGATATCACATCGTTCGTGGTCGTCTCGACACACAAGGTATCGAAAAGCGTCGTAAGAGTCGTTCTAAATACGGTACTAAGCTCCCTAAGGCTAAAAAATAGTCTAACCTTAAATTATTATGCGTAGAAAAGTAACAAATCGAAATATCGTAAAGCCTGACATCAAGTATTCTTCAGAACGTCTTGAGAAGTTTATTAACTGCATCATGCAAGATGGTAAAAAGAATACTGCTCGTACTATTGTGTACAGTGCACTTGAAATCATCAAAACAAAAGAAGGTGTTGAAGATGTACTTGAAACATTTGATACAGCAATGAAAAACGCTGGACCACTTGTTGAAGTTCGTTCACGCCGTGTTGGTGGTGCAAACTATCAAGTGCCTCGCGAAGTTCGTACAGAACGCCGTAATGCACTCGCAATGCGATGGATTATTGATGCAGCGCGTGCACGTAAAGGTGTAAAAACTCATATTGCACTTTCTGATGAGCTCATGCTTGCAGCAAAAGGTGAAGGTAATGCCGTTAAAAAGCGTAAAGACACTCACAAGATGGCTGAATCTAACAAAGCCTTCGCTCACCTCGGAAACTTCTAGTTTTCATACTAAACAAAAAACAACCCTTCACGGGTTGTTTTTTTTACTAACTCTCGGTATAGTATGCACACTCATTTAATACATAACGAGTACTTAACAAAACAAACACAAATATATTATGGAACGAGAATTTTCCCTCGAAAAAACAAGAAACTTCGGTATTATCGCGCACATTGATGCGGGTAAAACTACAACATCAGAACGTGTGCTTTTCTATACAGGAATGAGTCACAAAATCGGTGAGGTTCACGAAGGTGAAGCTACTACTGACTGGATGGAGCAAGAGCGTGAACGCGGTATCACTATTACTGCAGCTGCGGTGACCTGTTCATGGATTCCAACATACGCAAACAATGACAAAAACAGTCGATATCGTTTTAACGTTATTGATACTCCAGGACACATCGACTTTACAGTAGAAGTAAAGCGCTCACTTCGTGTGCTCGACGGTGCTGTTGTGGTGTTCGACGGTGTTGCGGGTGTAGAACCACAATCAGAAACCAACTGGCGTTATGCTGACGAAGCCAACGTTCCTCGTATTTGTTTTGTTAACAAGCTCGACCGTACTGGTGCTTCATTTGAGCACTCATATAAAACTATTCTCGAACGTCTTTCAAAGAAAGCGGTTCGTGCACAACTTCCGATAGGTCTTGAAGAAAACTTTGAAGGTGTTATCGATCTTTTGAAAATGAAGGCATTTTATTTCGAAGGAGAAATGGGTGCAACTGTTATTGAAAAGGAGATCCCTGAAAATCTGTTAGATGATGCAAAAACATACCGCGCAGAATTACTAGAACGAATCGTTGAAAACGATGAAGTAATGATGAACGACTATCTTGAAGGAAAGGAACCTTCATATGCAGATCTCAAGAAATTATTGCGTAAAGCTGTAATCGCCAACGATATCTTCCCGGTATTTTGTGGAACAGCATTGAAAAACAAAGGTGTTCAACTTATTCTAGATGCTGTGGTTGATTATCTTCCTGCACCAACAGATATCGCAGATGTAGTAGCACTAGATCCTGTAACTGACGAACCGGTAACGTGTCCGACTGATGACAATGCTCCGTTTGCAGCACTCGCATTCAAATCTATGGTTGACCCGTTCGTGGGACAACTTGTGTTCTTCCGTGTGTACTCAGGTACTGTAGAGGCTGGTTCATATATTTATAACCCACGTACTGGTAACAAAGAACGTCTTTCTCGTATTGTGCGCATGCAAGCCAACGATCGTGAAGAAATCAAGAAAGTATTCGCTGGTGAAATCGCCGCAGCAGTAGGTCTCAAGGATACTAATACTTCGGACACACTTTGTACTGAAGCAAAACCAATCTTGCTCGACCGTATCACCTTCCCAGAACCTGTTATCAACCTTCGTATCGAACCTAAGACAAAGGCTGACCAAGAAAAACTCGGTCTCGCTCTTAGTCGTCTTGTAAACGAAGACCCAACACTTCGCGTTTCAACTGACCCTGAAACAGAAGAAACTATCATTGCTGGTATGGGAGAACTTCACCTTGAAATTATTGTTGATCGTCTCAAACGTGAATTTAACGTTGAAACAAACGTTGGTAAGCCTCAAGTTGCGTACCGCGAAACTATTACTGCCGAAGCATCTGCAGAAGGGAAATATATCAAACAGTCTGGTGGTAAGGGTAACTATGGTCATGTGAAAATCAAGATCAAGCCACTCGATCAGTCTGTCGCAGTTGAGGATCTTCCGAAGAACGTGAAGCGTATTGGTACACTCGAAATCGTGAACACTATCAAAGGTGGTGCCATCCCAGGTGAATACATTCCACCAATTGAAAAAGGATTTAAAGAAGGACTCGACCGCGGTATTCTCGCAGGATTCAAAATGGAAAACGTTTCTGTTGAACTCTACGACGGTAGTTACCACGAAGTTGACTCCAACGAAATGGCCTTCAAGATTGCCGCTTCAATGGCTATCACTGAAGCTGCAAATGCTGCAAAACCAGTGATCCTTGAACCAATGATGAAAGTAGAAGTAGTAACTCCTGAAAAATTCTTTGGTGATGTGACTGGTTCTATGTCATCACGTCGTGGACTTATCGAAGGTATGGAATCTCGTGGGCTCAACCAAGTAGTTAACGCAGTTGTCCCTCTTTCAGAAATGTTTGGATACATGACAACACTTCGTTCTATGACCGAAGGACGTGCATCATTCACGATGGAATTCCTCCGTTATGATATCGTTCCACAAAACGTTGCAGCAACAATCATTGAATCTCGTAAATAAAAGATAGTAAACAAAAAACAGAGTTTAATCTCTGTTTTTTGTTTTAGTGGTATACTATTGCTATTACAAGGAAAGAGTAGTACAACACTATGGACCAAGCACAACTGGACGAATTAATTGAAAAGGTACAAATGGGGGAGGCTACTGAAGCTGAAGAGTTAGAACTCTTGCAAGAAATCAGTTTTTCTTACGATATCCTCAAGAAATACCTCAAAAACATTAGAGACGCATTACAAGAAGCAACAGGATAACTATATGATGGAAGGAAATAACTTTGAAATGCCACGGGCAATAAGTGAAAGAAATACTATAGAACAAGAGAATTTACAAAAAAAGGCTGAAATCGTCTCACTAATAGAATCAATGGGAGGAATCGATGCAGTAAAGGAACATGTTGAAAGTCTTTCACAAGAACAGATCGATGAATTAGGTGTAGGGCTCGAAGAGGTTATTTCGGTAATCAATCGCGCTGAAGCTGCACTTGCAAAATAATGCACAAAACCCCTTGAAAAAGGGGTTTTGTTATATAAG
This sequence comes from Patescibacteria group bacterium, assembly GCA_019750345.1. Taxonomy (GTDB): domain Bacteria; phylum Patescibacteriota; class Minisyncoccia; order Phycocordibacterales; family UBA9973; genus UBA4124. Next base: position 7,089 of record JAIEON010000035.1, on the reverse strand, counting down.
CCTTGATTGACAGAGCGTTTAGATTTGTAGTACTATACCCTCACAATCATTTTTGCGTCCGAACTCTTTAAACAGGTCGGGCAGATTGTTTTTGTTTGGAACTTATTACTTAATTAATCTATAAATATTATGGCTGCAGAAGCATTTGATCGTTCAAAGCCACACGTAAACGTAGGTACTATTGGTCACGTTGACCACGGTAAAACTACTCTTACTGCGGCGATCCTTCATGTCCTGAACATGAACGGAGATAAAGTTAAAATGAAAGGTGTTGGTGAAATTGATGGCGCTCCTGAAGAAAAGGCGCGTGGAATCACTATCAACATTTCTCACAACGAGTATGAAACAGCTACTCGTCACTACGCACACATTGATGCTCCAGGTCACGCCGACTACATCAAGAACATGATTACTGGTGCCGCTCAAATGGACGGTGCAGTACTCGTGGTTGCTGCGACTGACGGTGCTATGCCACAGACTCGTGAGCACATCCTCCTTGCAAAACAAGTTGGTGTTCCAAAAATCATCGTGTTCCTCAACAAGTGTGACATGGTGGATGATCCAGATATGATTGAACTCGTGGAAGAAGAAATCCGTGAAATCCTTGAGAAGCAAGGTTTCGATAAGGATTGTCCTATCATCCGTGGATCAGGTTTGAAAGGTCTTGAAGCTACTTCAATCGAAGATCCATGGGCTCAGAAAGTTCTTGAGCTTACAAACGCTCTTGATACATACTTCCCACTTCCAGAACGTGATGTTGATAAACCTTTCCTTATGCCGATCGAAGACATCTTCTCTATTGAAGGTCGCGGTACAGTGGTAACAGGACGTATCGAACGTGGAATCGTTAAAGTTGGTGAAGAAGTAGAAATCGTTGGTATTAAAGATACAATGAAAACTACTGTTACTGGTATCGAAATGTTCAACAAACAGTTGACAGAAGGTATGGCTGGTGATAACGCAGGTATTCTCCTCCGTGGTGTGAAAAAGGAAGACCTTACTCGTGGTCAGGTGCTCGCAAAGACTGGCTCAGTTAAGCCTCACACAGAATTCGAAGGTGAAATCTACGTTCTCAAGAAGGAAGAAGGTGGTCGTCACACTCCTTTCATCAACGGTTACAAACCTCAGTTCTACATCCGTACAACTGACGTTACTGGTGAAGTAACTCTCCCTGCAGGAACAGAAATGGTAATGCCAGGAGACACTGTTAAGATCAACGTTAAACTCGTTGTACCAGTTGGTGTTGAAGACCAAATGCGCTTCGCAATCCGTGAAGGTGGTCGCACTGTTGGTGCTGGTGTTGTAACTAAGGTTATTGCCTAATCGGTATTAGAATAATGGTTTGCGGAACCGGGGAGTAAGAGTGAAAACATAAGAACTCACTACTACTACAGTCCGACTCTTACCGAGCTCTTCACAATATGGCAACAAAAACAGCAAAAACCAAAAAAGACGATGTACAGTCTATGCTCCGTATCCGCGTTCGCGCATACGAGAACAAGATTCTTGATGCATCTGTAAAGCAGATCATCGACACAGCAGTGCGTTACGACGCAGTGGTGCGTGGACCGATCCCACTTCCTACAGAAATCAAGAAGTATACCGTTAACCGTTCTCCTTTCATTTACAAGAACTCGCGCGAGCAGTTCGAAATGAGAGTTCACAAGCGTCTCATCGACATCGAAAACCCTTCTCCGAAGGTGATCGAATCTCTCACAAACCTATCAATGCCCTCTGGTGTTGATATCGACGTGAAGATGATGTAAATCGCACACAGAAAAAGCCCCACTAGTGGGGCTTTTTCTGTGTGCGATTTATGCACAGCGAAGCCCACCCAGGCTGAGCCCGCTAAAGGCAGCTTATTTATATACAGAAGTTGCGAAAATCCCAATCCCGTGTATAATCCTACCCACTTGCATCTATAGCTATTTGCAATGGTCCAATACCCACTAACTCCAAGCTTTTATTACTAGCGGAGGGGCATGAACATTATTATGAAATACATTTTAGGAAGAAAGGTGAATATGACACAACGCTTTGATGAAAGCGGTCGTGTTATGCCTGTAACTATCGTTGAAGCAATGCCAAACGTAGTAACTGGTATCAAAACTCTCGAAAGAGATGGTTATTCTGCTATCCAATTGGGTACAGAAGAACAAAAAGAAAGTCGTGTAAACAAGGCTCAAATTGGTGCGCTTGGTGGTAAAGGTTACAAAGCTGTGAAGGAATTCCGTGCAGACTCTGTAGGTGAAGCTATCGGTGATACTATCTCAGTTGATATGTTTGCAGCAGGCGACGATGTTACTGTAACAAGTACTTCAAAAGCGAAAGGATTCCAGGGTGTGGTTAAGCGCTACAACTTTAAAGGAGGTCCTCGTACTCACGGTCAGAAACACTCTGAACGTGAACCAGGTTCTATTGGTGGCGGTCCAGGTCGCGCCGGAGGACGTGTGGTAAAGGGTATGCGTATGGCGGGACGTACTGGTGGTGATATCGTGACTGTAAAAGGTCTCAAGATCGTAGCAGTAGACCTCGCAACAAATACAATTGCAATTAGTGGTGCGGTTCCAGGTCGTCGCGGCACAGTAGTCCAAATTGTTGGTTAATTTTAAATATATGAAAGAAACAACAGCAACAAAAAAATCAACAAAAGTTACTAAGACTCCTAAGGAAAAGAAAGTAGTAGCTGATCTCAGTGCAACTCTCTATAACCAAAAGGGTACTAGTGCAGGTACTGTGTCACTCCCAGGTTCAGTCTTTGGTGTAGTGTGGAATGGTGACCTCGTTCACCAGGTAGTAGTGGGAATGCAAGCAAACAAGCGTGCAGGTACTGCTCACACAAAAGACCGTAGTGAAGTAAGTGGTGGTGGTAAAAAGCCATGGAAACAAAAAGGAACAGGACGTGCTCGTCACGGTTCAAACCGCTCTCCAATTTGGGTAGGTGGTGGTGTGACTTTTGGTCCACGTAACGACAAAGATTACTCACAGAAGATCAACAAGAAAATGCGTGTGAAAGCTCTTTACACAGTACTTTCTAAGAAAATCGCTGACAGTCAAATCCTCTTTGTAGACAGTCTTTCACTTGACGAAATCAAGACAAAAGATGCTGCAACAGTGCTCGCTACTCTTTCAAAAATTGAAGGATTCGCAAAGATCACTACCAAGAAGAAAACTGGTGTACTCCTTGTACTTCCTGAAGTAAACGAAACACTTGCAAAGAGTTTTGCTAACCTCCCAGGAGTAACTATCACAACTGCACTTGAAATGAACGTCCTTATGGCGGCAACTTTCAACGCGATTGTAGTAGTCAACCCAGTCGACGCTATAGCAGCCCTAGAATCTAAGATGAAATAAGAGTTTATATATGGCTACAAAAACAAAAGAAACAAAAGAAAAAGTAGAAGCTCCAAAGAATCTTATTTTGAAGGATGCTCGCATCACAGAAAAGGCGGCAGGATACGCACAGTTCAGTGTCTATCTCTTTAACGTAGCATTTGGTGTTACGAAGAGTGAGATTGCAAAAGCATTTCAAGCAAAGTACAACAAGAAACCTGTAAAGGTTAACACTGTTAATGTTCTACCAAAGACGTACAACCGTCGCGGTACAGTTGGTCGCGGAACATACAGTAAGAAAGCGTACGTTTTCTTACCAAAAGGTGTAACAATTGACGTAATCTAACGAGTTATTATATGGCAATGAAAACATACAAACCAACAACACAATCACGTCGTAACACTGTTACTATCGACTATAGTAAAGTGCTCACTACTGATACACCATTGAAATCTCTTACTATGGGACGAAAGCGTGGAGTAGGACGCAACAACATGGGACGTATTACTACAGCTCACAAGGGTGGTGGTAACAAGCGTCGCTATCGTTTTGTGGACTTCCACTACAACAAGCACGACATCCCTGCAAAAATCACTACTGTTGAATATGATCCAAACCGATCAGCATTCGTTGGTATCGCTGTCTACGCTGATGGTGAAAAGCGCTACGTAGTACTTCCAAAAGATGTGAAGCCAGGACACTCATTTATCGTGTCTGAAAATGCTCCTATCGAAGTAGGAAACCGTCTTCCTTTGAACAAAATCCCTTCTGGTACTTTTGTTTACAATATTGAAATCAAACCAGGTGCGGGATCAAAGATGGTTCGCTCTGCAGGATCATTTGCTCAGGTTGTAGCGCAACAAGAAGGCTACACCCAGCTCAAGATGCCTTCAACTGAAATCCGCCGCGTACAAGATATCGCATGGGCAACAGTTGGTGAAGTATCAAACCATGAACACAAACTCGTGAAGTATGGTAAAGCTGGACGTTCACGTTGGATGGGTATTCGCCCTACAGTTCGTGGTACAGCCATGAACCCAGTTGACCACCCACACGGAGGAGGTGAACAGAAACAGGGTATTGGTCTCCGTCGCGGTCCGAAAACTCGTCACGGTAAGCAAGCATACGGTGTACGAACTCGAACTCCGAAGAAATACTCAAACCAAAACGTTATCACTCGCCGCAAAAACGGAGTACGATAATATAAAAAAATCTGTCAAAAAATCCCCACTCGGGGATTTTTTGTTATCTTGCTATACTCGGTGCATGAATGCTGTAAAACATATTTCTGAAAAGAAGCGATTTTCTCTTATTGCTCGTAGTCAGAGTTTTAAATACGCATTTCGAGGGGTTGCAGTGATTGTGAGAACTCAACACAACTTTTGGATTCATATTGTAGCAACGGTAATTGCTGTAGGGCTCGGGGTATGGCTCGGTATTTCTTCTGTGGAGTGGTGTGTACTAATACTTGCCATGGTAGGAGTGTTAGTGACGGAAGCTATTAACACTGCATTTGAGATAGATATCGACTTAACGAGCCCAGAGTATCATCCCTACGCAAAAGACACTAAAGACGTCGCAGCGGGCGCTGTGTTGCTCTGTGCGATAGCTGCAGTTCTGGTAGGGGGCATTATATTTATCCCTAAATTACTATTTTTAATTTAAGATAACAGTAAATATTTGACATTACTGTGTAATTTGCTAAGATACTCGGAGCTCAAAAAGAGCCTCTTTTTTTCTAAACTATGACACGATCACTTTCAAAGGGACCATACGTGGACCCAAAACTAATCAAAAAAATCGAAGGTAAACAACCTTTGTCTGCTGGCGTTATCAAGACTTGGTCACGCGACAGTCAAATCTCTCCAGAAATGGTAGGATTTACTTTTGGTGTTCACAATGGACGTGCTCACCTTGAAGTATTGGTAACTGAAGATATGGTAGGGCACCGTCTTGGTGAATTCTCTCCAACTCGTAAGTTTACTCGTCATGGAGGTAAGATGCAGAAAGACATCGACCAAAAGAAAAAAGAAGCTGAAATCACAGCCGCTAAATCTGCAAAAGCAGCCGGTGGCGACGCTAAGAAAAAATAGCATCAACACTAACCAATAATCGTATTATATGAAAGCATCACTCTCAAATTATCGTCAAAGTCCTCGTAAAGTTCGTCTCGTAGCGAACGCTGTTAAAGGCAAGTCACTCGCTGCAGCTGATACTGTGCTTTCTTATATGCCAAAGCGTGCAGCAGAACCGATCCAGAAGCTTATCAAAAGTGCAGCGGCAAACGCAGCAGTACTTGGAGCTGATTTGAGTACTCTCGTTGTAACAAACGTTGAAGTAAACAAAGGTATCGTTATGAAGCGTATCCGAGCTCGCGCTATGGGTGTTGCAAAACGTATTAACAAGCGTACTAGTCACGTTGACGTTACTCTTGGTGACGCACCAGTTAAGAAGCAAGGTAAATAATTTTTATAATATATGTCTAAAGTAGTACACCCTTATGCCCACCGTTTAGTTCTCCTCCGTGATTGGAAATCACGTTGGTTTGCAACTGACAAAAATTACGTAAACAATCTCACTGTTGACGTAACTATTCGTGAATTTCTAGAAAAGCGTCTCCGTGGTTTCTATGTTTCAACTATCGAACTAGAACGCGCTCAAAAAGCTATTCGCGTTATCATTCGCACATCACGTCCTGGTATGGTTATCGGACGAAGTGGGGAAGGTGCGACAAAACTCAAAATCGATATCGTAAAAGCACTCAAGCGTGCGAAGCTTGATACTACAGACGAAGTGAAACTCGAAATCGTTGAAGTAACAAACCCAGAAGCTGATGCAAAGATCGTAGCGTTTATGATCGCTGAAGGACTCGAAAAGCGTATGCCGTACCGTCGCGTTCTGAAGACTGTGATCGAAAAGGTAATGCAAGTTCGTGGTATCCAAGGAGCAAAGTTCTATGTTGGAGGTCGTCTCGGTGGAGCAGAAATTTCTCGCAGTGAAACTATCAAGCGTGGATCTGTACCACTTCAGACACTTCGTGCTGACATCGACTATGCTCACGAGACTGCTCGTCTTGCATACGGTGGTATTGGTATTAAAGTATGGATCTACAAAGGTATGATCTTTAACGGCGCTAAAAAATAAGAGTTACCATCATGTTATTCCCAAAGAAAGTAAAATACCGAAAATGGCAAAAGAAACGAACTGATATGAGTGCTCGCGTGGAAACACGAGGTACTGAAATCAACTTCGGATCATTTGGATTGAAAACAGAGTCTATGGGCCGCGTTACTTCAAACCAAATTGAAGCAGCACGTAAGGCTGCAAGTCGTCACCTCACCAAGATTGGTCGCATGTGGATTCGCGTGTTCCCAGACCGACCATTTACACAAAAAGCTGCACAACAGCCGATGGGTAAAGGTAAAGGAGATCTCGAAGGGTACCACGTAGAAGTACTTCCAGGTCGTGTACTTTTTGAAGTAGACGGAGTGGACGAAGCTGTTGCTCGTGAAGCACTTCGCAAGGCTGGAACTAAATTGCCAGTAAAAACTCGAGTTATCTCTCGCGCGTAAGCGACTAGAGAAACTTGCTAAAAAAACAAAAATCAGTACTATACAAACGCTTATGACAACTCAAACAGTAAACAACAAAATACTCAAAGGAACAGTCGTTTCTGACAAAATGGATAAAACCGTTGTTGTTGCTGTGACTCGCTTCGTAAAACATCCTAAGTACAAAAAGTACTTTAAGATCAC
>JAIEON010000033.1 GCA_019750345.1 Patescibacteria group bacterium | reverse complement strand
GTATTAGGCTTCGTCAGGATTAGTTGGTCTATTTGTGTGATTGCCGCACTCACATACCCCATATCATCAAAAGATTTTGAATGGTCAGACGCTAATACATCAAGTATTTGAAAACCGATGTTGTGTCGATGGTCTTTGTATTTTTGTCCAGGGTTACCAAGACCAATCACAATAATCATATGTCTAGTGTATCAAAAAAAGTGTCATTACCAATGCTCCCTTTGTGGCATTGTCGTAGATGCCCAAATCGTCTATACTACGACTATTCCTATGGAACCTCGCAATACTGAAACTACTACAAAAGTACCCCGTTCTATGAAACTCTGGGTTTTTGTTGAAAACGTTCTGTATATAGCAGCAGCAGTACTATTGGCTGTGCTGATTCAAAGCTTTGTGGTGCGTCCATTTATCGTCAGTGGTAGCTCAATGGACCCAATAATCCACAATGGCGAATATATTCTTATTGATCAAGTTACCTACAAAATAAACGAACCAGAGCGCGGCGATGTAATAGTATTCAAAGCTCCTCCAGAACCAACCAAATATTACATCAAGCGTATCATCGGACTTCCGGGAGAAACCGTTCAAATCAAGGGAGGGATCATAACTATTTTCAATACACAACATCCTGATGGTCTTGTTCTTGATGAACCGTATCTCACTCATACCCAAAGTGACACACTCACTACAAAAGTTCCTCCTGGTGAATATTTTGTAATGGGCGACAATCGCTCTGGTAGCTATGACTCTCGTGAATGGGGTACACTTCCCCATTCTGAAATCCGTGGCCGTGCATGGGTCCGTCTTCTTCCTATTAATGTAATTGACTACCTACCAGGTAAAGAATCGTATGAGTAAACCAACCAACAAAAAACCAACAGAACTTTCAAGCCCAAAAGGTATGCGTGATATTGTCGGAGATGACTATTACAAATTTCAAGGACTGTTTGAAAAGGCACAAGAAGTAGCTGTGTACTATGGATTCAAACCTATCGAAACTCCTATTCTTGAATACGAGGAAACATTCACTACTGCTATTGGAGTAGGTACTGATGCTATCGACAAAGAAATGTATTCACTTAAAACAAAAGGGGGTGACCAACTCGCAATGCGTCCAGAAGGTACAGCGGGTGTGATGCGTGCATACCTCCAGCAAGGAATGAGTAATCTTCCTCAGCCACAAATGTTTTATTACTACGGGCCATTCTTTCGACACGACAAACCACAACGTGGTCGCTATCGACAGCTCTATCAATTTGGACTTGAGGCTATTGGAAGTGAAAAAAGTATTATTGATGCATTACTCATAAAGAGTACTATTACTATTCTTGAAGAAGCAGGTGCGAAGGACTTGGTTGTACAAATCAACTCTATGGGAGACAAGGATGACCGTACTGCATACATCAAAGAACTCACTGCGTATTACAAAAAACACTTGAAGGATTTATCTGCACTTGATCAAGAACGTCTCAAGACCAACCCACTTCGTATCCTTGACTCAAAGGATGAGAAAACAAAAGAGATCAATATTGGTGCACCAGACATTCTCTCTCACCTCGGCTCTGCAGCAAAGAAACACTTCAAAGAAGTACTTGGTGCATTAGACGAGATGAACATTGAATACCAAATTAACAAAAGTTTGGTTCGAGGACTCTCCTACTATACTCGTACAGTATTTGAAATTAGTGATCCACATCCTATCGAAGGAGAGCCTGCACTTTCTATTGCTGGTGGTGGAAGATATGACCTTCTTGCACGAGAGCTCGGGAGTAAAAAAGATGCACCTGCTATGGGTGTAGGTATTGGTGTAGACCGTGTTATTGAAAGTTCATGGTTTAAAGACCTTACTCCTCGTATCCTCAAAAAACCAAAAGTATATTTTATTCAAGTTGGATTCGAAGCGAAACTCAAAAGTTTGAATGTAATCGAAATTCTTCGTAAGGCTCATATCCCTATGATCCAAGCTCTATCGAAAGACTCTCTTTCAGCTCAACTCGCTGTGGCAGAAAAATCTGGCGCACCCTACACTCTTATCTTTGGTCAAAAAGAAGCTATGGAACAGTCCGTAATTGTTCGCAACATGGAAACACGCGAACAAGATACTGTTCCTCTCTCAGAACTCAACACGTACATCAAACACTTAAAATAACCCTTCCCTTCTCATGAAAGATATCGTCCAAGAACCACATCCTGTATTACGACAAAAAGCCGCACCGGTACCAATCAATACTATCGCGAGCCCTGAAATACAAGCAATACTTGCGGATATGAACACTGCACTTGATACACAAGATGACGGCGTTGCTATTGCAGCACCCCAAATTGGTGTATCGCTTCGTATTTTTATCGTGTCAAAAAAAGCCTCAAAACAGTTTAGTGCTAACACTGCATTTATTAATCCAGAGATTATTCGTGTTGGAAAAATTAAAGAAGAAATGAGTGAAGGGTGTTTATCTGTTCGATGGAAATATGGCACGGTAAAGCGCTCAACTACCGCAACAGTGCGTGCATTAAACGCTTCAGGAAATGAGTTTGTGGTAAACGGACGAGGTCTTCTTGCGCAGATTTTTCAACATGAGACAGATCATTTGAACGGTACCCTTTTTATTGATAAAGCAAAAAATATTGAGGACACTCCACCTCAAGAGTAATATGAAGATAGCTTTTTTTGGTACACCGGATTTTACTACACAGTTTCTTGATACTCTGGTAGTACACGACATGACACCTTCTTTAGTGGTGACTAACCCTGACAGACCTACTGGGCGAGGTATGCACCTAACTTCTCCAGCACCAAAACTCTGGGCAGACAATCATAGTGTGCACTGTATTCAACCTGAAAAAATCACTGAAGAAGTTTTACAAGAACTTTCAACAACTGATTGGGATCTGTTTGTTGTCGTAGCATACGGAAAAATTCTTCCGCAAATCCTCATCGATATGCCTACGTTCGGCACGATTAACGTGCACTATTCTCTACTTCCAAAATATCGTGGAGCGACTCCAGTAGAAAGTGCGATCCTCAATGGAGAAGAAACCACTGGTGTTTCTATTCAGCAAATGCGTTTCAAGCTCGACTCTGGACCAGTACTCTCTGAACAACAGGTTAGTATTAGTCCGACAGATACAACACTAACCCTTCGCCAAAAACTCAATGATATCGCCCTAGAACTACTCCCTCAAACCATTGAAGCCCTAGTCACTAAATCAGTAACGCCAAAACCTCAAGATGAATCTCTAGCAACACACTGTGGCAAAATACAAAAATCTGATGGAGAAATACTCCTCTCAGATGGTCCTGTTTTTAATGATCGGAAGTTTCGGTCACACGTAGGGAATGTTGGGAGTTATTTTTATACAGAAAAAAATGACAAAACAATTCGTGTCAAAATAGTAGCAGCACATCTTGAAAACTCAGTCTTTATTATCGATGAAGTTATTCCAGAAAACGGTAAACGACAATCGTACGCACAATTTTTACTGCAATAAAAAACAGAGAAGTTAGACTTCTCTGTTTTTTATAATTAGTTTCGTAGACCTCTGAGCATGTCTTTGATTCTTTTTGCTCCGCGCTTAAACAATGAATGATCTCTACCTTTTGTTGAACGTATCTCTCGAACAATATCATCTCGGACATCGTCTACTGCTTCATAGATATCTACTTTTTCACTGGTCGCGTGATAAATTTTGCCGAGTGAACTAGTCGCGGTAACACTTGCAGCATAGATCTCACCGTTACGGTGATGGTTAGTAGTCTTTGAGAGTTCGATATCTATGCTGGTAAATGAATCATATTTACTAATAGCTTGTAATCGTTTTTCAGCGTAATCCTTCAATGCAGGACTAAGCTCCAAATTTATTGCTGTTGTTGTGATAGTCATACTACTACAGTATACCACTATCTCTCTGGTCGTGTCGGAGGCTTATGCACTGAGAATCACCATTGCGTTGGTTCTGATCGGTTGATTGATTGGAAGCCCTGTAGAAAGCACAAATAATTGCCCTTTTTGAATGAGTTTAGCCTTGATAAATATAGGTCCAATCAAACTAATCATTTGTTCAATAGTTTTAAAACGTTTTACTACAATTGGATAACACCCGTATGACAAAAGTATTGTACGTGCAATATCTTCGTGCCAGGTCAACACAATGATTGGCTGAGCAGGCTTATGTCGAGCAATCATACGAGCAGTGAATCCTGTTTCAGTAAAGGCTGCAATAATTTTTGCATCAACGTGTTCAGCGTTGTGTACCACAGAAGAACTCACTGAGTCTACCGCATTATTGATTTGTACTTTGTGGTGACGGTGTGTACTGATACTTCCCTCTGCGTTCAATGCTACGTTATTCATAACAGTGACAGCTTCCACTGCATAGGCACCGAGAGAGGTTTCTTCTGAAAGCATTACTGCATCTGCTCCATCAAAGATTGCGTTGGCAACATCTGATACCTCAGCACGAGTAGGTACTGGTGCAGTGATCATACTTTCAAGCATTTGTGTTGCGACAATTACTGGTTTACCGAGATCATTACACTTGCGCACAATCATCTTTTGCATCGGAGGAACTTTTTCTGGACCTACTTCTACTGCCAAGTCTCCGCGAGCAACCATGACCGCGTCAGACGCTAGAATAATAGAATCCATGTTTTCAATAGCTTCTTCAGTTTCCATCTTTGCGATGATCAATTGTTTTCCACCAAGTTTTTTAATCAACGCACGGAGCTGTTCTATATCGTTTGCAGTACGTACAAAAGAGAGTGCAATAAAGTCAGCTCCTGCTTCGATTGCAAACTTCAAATCTTTTTTATCTTTATCTGTTAATGCAGAAATAGACAAGTACGCACCAGGAATGTTTACTCCGCGACGACTTTTTGTCTTACCTCCCACCACAACTGTCGTATAAACATCGTCACCTACTACCTTGTCGACAATAAGTTTCTTTTTGCCATCGTCGAGCATGAGGACTTGTCCTTTTTTGATATCAGTTTTGATGTGCGGATAATTGAAATACACCTTATCTTTAGTTCCTTCACATTTTGTGCCTGAGAGGATGATTTTTTCACCAGCCACAAGTTCAACTATTCCTTCAGCGAAGTCTCCGATACGGATCTTCGGCCCAGAGAGGTCCACCAAAAGTGCTACAGGGATTCCCTCCTTTTTTGATACAGCGCGGATATTTTTGATACGCTCGCCATGGATAGTCTGGTCATCATGACTCATGTTAGTACGTGCGACATTCACACCTGCGCGCAATAGTTTAGTAAAGTTCTCTTTTGATTCACTCCCCGGTCCAATAGTTGCGACGATTTTTGTTTTTCGAATTGTTGGTTGCATAGATACTCTGTGTGGTATTGATTAGTGTGTAATGTGTGGTCCTCTTGCGTTTTTTTAAAAGCGTTGTATTATAGCACTAGTATGAAAGTTTTAGCAATAGTTTTCCTTATATTCTTTATATGGTTTGCCACTCCGCACATTATGCGTGGAGAGTGGTTTGCGCCCACTGCAGGCCCTTCTGACCACTGGGCGTATGAATATGCGGCACCTGGTACCAAACAACTCCTTGCTACTCCCCCAGAAGGATACGGTGTGTTTCGATTCGATTTCTGGAACACTCCCCCTACAAGTGGACGAAGTGTTGTGAAAAACGATTTCCGTCTAGAAAAATTCTGGCAATAAAAAAGGTAAGACGTTCGACGTCTTACCTTTTTTATTTTATCGTTTGAAGCTACTTATGATCGAGTGTTCCAGAGCTGTTTGTATGCATCACAGTTTTTCCAAAGGAAATAGATATTCAAGAGAAAAAGTACATCCCCCATTAGTGCTCCTGTAGTAAGTAATCCTCCATCAAGGAATCCATGGAATGCAACAATATTTATTGTAACCGGCAAAAGAAGTAATGCTGCAAGTGCAGTACGACGAGTGAGGATCAATGCGATAGCAATCGCGAACACAACCGCTATGATGATATTGATATACCACGCAACACTCAGCGCTTCAATAAATGAAAAAGCTTGCGGTGTATTGTACAAATCCGCCGTAGGAGCTGGGAAAATTCCGAATGCTCCAAGAATTGGACTAACGAGCAAGAGAACCAGGAGAACTTTTAAAATGGTGTTACAAATTTTCATAAAAATTATTATTATTAGTACGAGAGTATTTTAGCAAATATCCAAACAAAAAAGCTATAAGTTTTATACTTATAGCTTTAATTTAAGATTCTTTTACAAATAATTCTTGAGAAACTGTCGTACGTAATCGATAGACAATCATGGTCACTACCACTGTTACTCCTAGAATAATTCTAGAAAACAAAAGCTGGTGAGCAATAGAGATAGTGTTATTGATTGCTAAAAAGTTTACACCCACAGCGGTGGTTGCGTACAATATAAAAACAATAAATAACAACCAGTGTTCGCGACTGGTTCGTTTATGTGATGCATAAACCAAATATGCTCGAAACAAACTAAACAACCCTCCTTCAATACAAATCGCCGGGAGACTATAGAGCGATACACGGTGCCAATACGAATACGGCAACTCCTTCATAGTGTGGAAGAATTCTGGAAGAAATACTAGTGCACCTCCTCCTATAATGAGTAAGAATATTCCCCACACAGCAAGAAACTGATCATTACGCCATATTCTTAAAAGACGTCCTAACGAAGAAACGATGGATATAATAATACTAAAAAATAGTACATTAAATCCAACATACAAGGGTGCTGGGTAGCGCCCCCAGTCAAACGACAAACCTATAACAGCGGTAACGACCAAGAGTAAAATGACAACTCCTATTGCCTCAACGCTATCTAATCCTTTTTTTACAGTAAAGTACTTATTCATATATTTAATAATTTTCTATTTTTCTCATACTACACTGACAGCGCATTTGGTACAATAGCTCTATGAGAAAAACTATTTCAAACGGCGTAGCTCACCAAGTACCACAAGATTTACGCGATATACTGACCGCTTCACCAAAAGCTCTTCTTGCGTGGGAAGATATTACACCTCTTGCACGTAACGAGTGGATTTGTTGGATTATTTCAGTGAAGAAACCAGAGACCAGACAAAAACATCTCGATCGCATTGTGTTAGATTTGAGCAAAGGTAAGCGCCGCCCGTGCTGCTGGTCGGGCTGTATTCATCGATAAGATAAACATAAAAAAACACCGGGGGTGTTTTTTTATTGCGATATATTTTTTCTAACGAATTTAATTAAGTCTTGACCAACATCTAAAGGTACTAGATGAACATGTACGTGTGGAACAGATAAACCTTCAACAAGAATCGAAACTTTATGACACTGTGTTTCTTGTTTTATTTTAAGTGCTACTTCTCGAGAAGCCACCATCAAATCACCATACTCTTCTTTGCTTAGATTTAAAATATCAGCAGTATGCTTTTTAGGGATTACGAGTGTATGATTAGCAGTCACAGGATTACTATCGAGAAAGGCTAAGTGCTTGTCGTCTTCCCAGACAATCTCATGATGAGGGGTATTATTTTTTATTACTGAGCAAAATATACATTCCATTATCAGAAGTATATCATGCTCCGAATGTTAAATAATATTAGAAACTCTCTGATAGGAGTATACTTGTAGTATATGAAAAACACAGCAATTATTGTTAGTCTTGGCCTTATTGGAATAGTAGGATGGTTCATTCTTATGCCCCACGGATCAGCACCTGAACCGGTAGTTGAATCTACTGCTACCACAGAACAGACTTCAGTAGAAACAAACATTTCCAAACCTTCTGATACTAAGACAACACCGACTACAAAAGAAGTTAACGTAACACCAAAACCGCAAACGCCCTCTACTCCTATTAAGCCGACCGACACAACAAAATACTATACCTCTGCAGAAGTAAGTACTCATGCAAGTGTTCAAAGCTGTTGGAGTATTATTAACAGAAAGGTATATGACCTTACTCCCTGGATCAGCAGACACCCAGGAGGTGCCAATGCCATCAAGAGAATATGCGGAGTAGACGGCTCAGCAGACTTCAACGGTCAGCACGGCGGACAAGCTCGCCCTGAGAGCGAACTTGCAGGATTCTTTATTGGAGTACTTAAATAATCATTATGACTTACAACATTCACCCACTTTTTGTTCATTTCCCTATTGCCCTTCTTTTTGTTTATTCAATTATAAAAATAATACCACTTCAGAAATGGTTCCCGGCAGTCGCATGGAAGCACATCGAACGAGCACTCCTCCTGGTCGGTGTCCTCGGTGCGTTTGTTGCCCTTTCAACAGGAGAAACAGCTGAGCACCTGACTCGACCCAACCATGACCTGGTCGAAGCACATGCATTGTTTGCGACGACAGCAACCTGGATGTATGGACTACTATTAGCTGGCGAGATTCTCTCTGTTATTATACCTTTGATAACCACAAAAATAACATCACCAAAAGCGCTCAAGGCAATAACTTTCATAAAAGATCTTCTTACTCATTCGATTCTTTCAACTACACTCGCCGTTCTTGGATTGCTCGCAATTTCAATAACAGGATTACTCGGAGGAGTGATGGTATATGGGACAACTGCCGACCCAGTCGCAGCTATAGTATTAAAAATACTTGGTATTAATTACTAATTAAAATAAAACGTTAATGAATATTCACCCAGAAGTAACTATTGGACATGTACATTTAACAGTTGCAGATCTAGAACGGTCCCTACTCTTTTATAGAGATATATTAGGATTTGAAATAACAACACGATATGGGGACTCCGCAGTCTTTCTTTCTGCTGGAGGATATCACCACCACATAGCTCTCAATACTTGGGCAGGCAAAGGCGCAACTCCTCCTCCAGTAGGCCACACAGGCCTTTATCATTTTGCGATTTTATATCCCACAAGAAAAGAACTTGCGCTAATTTTGCAGAAGCTCATCAAGGAACAGTATCCCCTATCAGGAACTGCTGACCACGGTGTATCTGAAGCAATCTATCTTAATGACCCCGATGGAAATGGTGTAGAGCTCTATGCCGATAGACCAAGAAGCGACTGGAAAGTTAAAAATGACGGAGAGGTTGAAATGGTAACCGAAGCACTTGATATAGCGAATTTGTTAAAAGAATTGAATTAGCTCACCTTCTTTCTAAAAAACCTCAACGTAAAAAGCCCATCGTGATGATGGACTTTTGTTTACTTTTTTTGAAATGACTACTAACCCTCTTCATCATCGTCAAGATTTGATTTAATATTATTTCTAAATAATAATCATCAAGCCTTGCGACAGCTAAATCACTTTTATCCATTCTACCCCGCAAAACCCTCTCTCTTTTTTAAAATAAATTTTTAATTCAAAAAGAAAAACCGTACAAAGTACGGTTTTTTATTTTGTGGAATTAAAGGTACCTGACCCCTTTAATTCTATCTTTTAATCAAAATACGCTATACGATAAAATAAGTGATTTTCTTTAAAGATGTGAATGAGCTGAGATGCTACTACCTGCCATTGTTTTGTATCGGCTTTCCAATGCAAGCTAAATTGTAAAACATAACCAGGATCATTAGGAGCTTCCATGTTCCCGATGATATGCGTTCCAGTTTCAAGAGATACTTTACCAGGTTGTCCATCCATTTGATTCTCTAATAATTGTAGAATTCTTTCCACAATTGTATTTGCTGAATCTAAATATCTGCAACATAACAACGCAGAAATCCCTTTATAATCTGTACCATCTACAACCAAATCCTCAACAAGGATTTCGTTATCAGTTTTTTCATCGGTAATCAGTGTTTCAATTTCCCAGAAACGTGTTAGAAGGAATCTTTCATCATTTAATGCTTTTCTACGATTCTCACGTGCTACCCCTTTAATGAAGTATGTGTTGAGAAGCTGGCAACCCGTATGCCTTTTTTGATTTAAGTTTTGCATGGTTTTTTATTTAAAGTGATATTATTAAGTCGTCTCTAATCCCAAGAAGGAGCAAGGAAGACCCAACAAAATCAATATAAATAACCAAATATATCGAAGAACTATTATAGTAATATAATAACACTATTTTAGTAAAAAGTCAATATGCAGCCCGGCTAGATTCTCGTCAGTAAGTATTTTCTTAGGAGGCTGGATTCGCCTCTCCCTTCCTTTGGTCGGTCGAAACGCACAGTACCGCAGTAAAACTCACAAGTTCGTTTGCGGTACTGGCGCCTTCGGTTCTCATCATGCCGGAAGGTAATACGAAAAAAGACTACCTAAATTAGGTAGTCTTTTTTCGTATTATGCTCCCCCGGCTGGATTCGAACCAACGGCCAATCGCTTAACAGGCGACCGCTCTACCGCTGAGCTACAGGGGAATATTTCACTCTAAAAGTGTGCGAAAACTATAGCATTTTAGTAGGATCTTTTCAATATCCCTACAAAAACCCTCTTTTCTGATTATGCCACAGAGCTGACTAATAGATACTATCTATTAGTCAGAAATAGGAGTATGGTTAAGAAGTAAGGTTTCTCCTTGTTATGACTCGCTTGCAGGACGGGCTTAGGGGTTTAGTTCGCGACTATAGCAATATAGTTGTGATCTATATACGAATAAGTTCTCAACCACTATGAAAGTTTGAGGTTCAATCTTGTATAAAATCCCCACAGTGATGTGGGGATTTTATGTTTGCTACTCTGACATACTCTGTCGCTTCTTTTTTCTTGCTTTGTGTTTTTGCGTTATAAGCGCTGCAACTCCACTAGCTATAAGAATACCTACAATAACAGGAATAGCTGCAGTACCAAATACACGAGAAAGAATGTTGCCGCCGTAAATTCCTACGATCGCCCACAGTAGTGAACCAAGGAAACTATAAAAAAAGTACTTACGGACCTTCACATTACGTGCACCAGCAAAGAACGATGGCGTTGAACGAACAACAGGAATCAATTTTCCAAAAATTACGATCAATGCAAGATGTCTATCAAATACATCCCATGAAGTCTGATTTTTTTCATCTCCGACAAATTTTTTGATCCATTTCCACTGTTTCAACCGTTTTCCGATGAAGAATCCTGTGATGTCCCCCAAGAAACTTCCTACAGTAATTACTCCTACTGCAAACAAGGGATTGATAAATCCACTCGCAGACAGACTCCCTACCAACAGCGCAATTGTTCCTCCTGGCAAAATAGAACCTATAACAGGAAGACCTTCACCGTACGAGAATGCAAAAATAATGACAGTGCGGACAATCGGCGCTACCGAGAAAAAAATATCAGTAATAAAAAGAGAGAATTGTTCCATATCAACTATAGTACCAGAAAAGGCTATAAATGTGATATTCTTATAGACACATGGAAACACTCGCTATTATTAACCAGCTCGGGACATTCTCTTATATCGGCATCTTTGGTGTGTCGTTTTTAGCAAATGTTGTTATCCCTGTCCCTGAAGAAATAGTCCTCCTCGCACTCGGATATCTCGCAGGTAGTGGTCACGCACAAATATTCTATCTTATCCCTATCGTTATCGCCGGATTACTGGCAAGTGATATTGTCATGTATACACTCGCGCGCGGTGGTAACAAATTTATTACACGATTTTATGAAAAGTTTTTTGCTCACCGACTAGAATCCAAACAAGAATGGATTCACGATCATGTGGAGAAAGTTATTTTTTACTCACGATTTATGGTACAGCTTCGATTTATCGGTCCTTTCATTGCAGGGCATCAAAAAGTTCCTTTTCGTAAGTTTATTACCTATGAACTCGCCGCACTGGTTATCTATGTCCCTTTATTTATCTGGGTTGGATATTACTTCCAAAGTCGCATTGTACGGATTATTGATGGAGTAGATCTCGTGCGTAATATTATTTTAATTACGATAGGTGTCGTAGCGGGTATTTCCCTCCTTCGTTATTTGTATCGTCGCTTCATTCTCAATTAATATGACACCTCAGACCACTCTATCTCCAAATACGCAAGACCATCTGCATAAGGCCTTTCTTGCCACAATACTTATGAATGGTGTTATCGCCGTACTGGATATTCTTGCCGGGTTCTTTTTTGCATTCACTGGCATTATTGATCCATTCCTCACCTCTCTTTCTA
Source organism: Patescibacteria group bacterium (assembly GCA_019750345.1). GTDB lineage: Bacteria > Patescibacteriota > Minisyncoccia > Phycocordibacterales > UBA9973 > UBA4124. The sequence continues at coordinate 1,013 of JAIEON010000033.1, read as the reverse complement.
GTGGCACTGGCATACTCGCAACACTAGCATCACTGGTCCAAACTATGTCTGACAAGGTCCAGACAATAGGCGCGTTTTATTTCTTTAGTCACGGCGCAGTCAAACTTTTACTAGTCTGGGGTCTATGGAAAAATAGACTCTGGGCATATCCTGTTTCAATTATCTTTCTCAGTGGATTTAGTATCTACCAACTATACGAAATCAGTGTGCATTTCTCGTTGATTGTCACTGCATTTCTCTTATTTAATACTATCGTGATTATTTTGGTTATCAATGAATATCGTCGCATTGTCGCCATGACCAAACTCACTATCAACAAAACTATCTAAATGACACCTAAGAAACTTCACCGATTTTTTATAGATTCTCTACCAGAAGGAACTCCTGCAGTTATTAGTGACGTCTCTCTCGTACATCAGATCGTTTCTGTGCTCAAATTTTCTGTCGGAGAATCATTTATCATCTTTACCAACGGAGGACCAGATATCACTGTAACAATCAGTGCAAAGGACAAAAAATCAATCACTATTGAGAAAATCACCACCACCCCTATCGCACCATTACTTCGATCAATTATTGCGTGTATCAGTATCACCAAGAGTACAAGCTTTGAACTTGCTGTTCAGAAACTCACAGAAGTTGGAGTCAGTGTTATCGTGCCGATTATTTCTGAAAGGACTATCAAACAATCACTTCGTATTGATCGCCTAGAAAGAATCAGTATCGAAGCACTAGAACAGTCTGGTGGAAATACCAAAGTAACAATACACGAACCTATGACGCTCTCTGAAAGTTTCAAAGCATTTCCTTTCTTTACAGTACTCTGTGACGCATATGATGACACGACAACTATAGTACTTCCGGATACTGTTGTTATGTATGTAGGACCTGAGGGTGGCTGGAGCGATAATGATCGAGCAGTATTTGATACAAAAGAGATTCACCAGCTCAAACTCGGAGACAAAATATTGCGTACTGAAACCGCCGCTATTATTGGTGCTCATACACTACTA
>JAIEON010000054.1 GCA_019750345.1 Patescibacteria group bacterium | reverse complement strand
CTTGCCAATCGATGATAAGACCACCCTTGTTTGCTTCCTTGATAACAAGGTCAAACATAGTTTTGTCTTTGATTGCCCGCTCTGCTTCGCTCCAGAGGAGTGCCTGCTTTGCTTCTTTCAATGAAAGTTCAACGTATCCGTTTTCGTTTTCAACTTCGACAACCTTTGCTTTGATGATGTCACCAATGTTTGTTTTCTTGACGAGGTCACGCACAGCGATAAATTCGCGGCCATAGATCACCCCAGTACCATATGGTGCGAGGTCGATATACACAGCAGCTTTATCAACGGCGATCACTGGTCCTTCAACGAGGTCTTCGAGTTTTGGACGGTGAGAGTCACCTTCTTCGCTTTCTGTAGGAGTAGTTGCAATAACTTCTTCTTCAGTTTTTGTAATTTCTTCTGTAGACATAAAATAAAAAATGGCTGCTCAGAGGCAGCCGTTCCCGCAGATCGGGAACGCCTAGCCAAGATTTCACTGCTTCCACGGCGCTAATCGCTATGTAGTGTAATGAGGTTATTCCTGGAAGGGAAACGGTTCTTAATACTCTCTCGAGTGGTCTCACCTTACCATATATATGTATATAATTCAAGAGAGAGTGGCTTTGGTAAAGACAACACTTTTTTGCTATAGTACAACACATGGTTATCACATATTTCGGCAAATCCTATTTCAAGCTCACGCTCGGCGATCTGACGATCGCTATTAATCCACCATCAAAAGATTCAAAGGCATTTACCAAGATTCCTCGATTTGGTGCAGATATCGCACTCGTTACTACTCATACTCCTGATACTGATGGAGCTGAAACAGTGACTCTTGGTGATAAAGTTCCTTTTGTGATTGATGGTCCAGGAAGTTATGAAGTACGAGAATTATTTTTTGCAGCCGCAACGAGTAAGGTAGTGGTAGAAGGTAAGGAATACATCAACACTGTCTACGGATTTGAACTCGACAATATCAAGATTGCATTTCTCGGTCTCACAGGCGACGAAAAATCTTTCTCCTCTGAAGCAAAAGAAATAGCGAGTAATGCAGACATGCTCTTTGTACCAGTATCAGGAACACTCGACCTTGACGCATCAGTTGCGTACAAGACTGCAGTGTCGTTTGGACCAAACGTAATCATTCCGTATGAATACGAAAAAGAAGACCTCGCACGTTTCTTGAAAGAAGGTGGACAAGATGCCCCTGAACCACAAGACAAACTCACACTCAAGCGTCGAGATCTTGACGGTAAACAAGGTCACATTATGGTGCTCACTCCACAAGCATAATCCGTGATAAAGAACGGTACAGTATAATGAAGTATTTCAACCAGTACTCAATTGAGAAACGTAAAAAAATAGCACTATGGTGCACTATTGGTTTTGCTGTTGTACTTGTGGCAGTGTTGATAATGGTATATTCAAGACCTCAAACGAGAGATAAATACGGATTTGATACTATGATACTGAACGGTTACACCACGATTCTTGAAAGCACACAATCGTATTTTAGAAAGAAATAATGTTATAATGAGGTACTAATATATGGCTAAAAAAGAAGCTCCAGTAGCAATTGAACCAACACCAGAAAGACAAAATGTCATTCAAACGAATATCGTGACAGAAATGCGCGAGAGCTTTATCGACTACGCGATGAGTGTTATTACTGATCGTGCACTTCCTGATGTGCGTGACGGTTTGAAACCCGTGCACCGACGTATTCTCTATTCAATGAGTGGTCTCGGTCTACAAAACACTGCAAAATTCCGTAAGTCAGCGTTGGTAGTGGGGGACGTGCTTGGTAAGTACCACCCACACGGAGATACTTCTGTCTACGATGCAATGGTAAACCTTGCACAGGATTTCTCTACTCGCTATATGCTCGTACAAGGTCAAGGTAACTTCGGTTCTGTTGACGGCGACCCTGCAGCTGCGATGCGTTATACCGAGGCACGTATGTCCAAGATCTCGAGTGAGCTTTTGCGTGATATCGACAAGGACACTGTGGATTTTCGTCCAAACTATGACGCTACTCGTAAAGAACCAACGGTAATGCCGACAGCAGTACCAAACCTTCTTTTGAACGGTACGCTCGGTATTGCGGTTGGTATGGCAACCAGTATTCCGCCACACAACCTCCGAGAAATTATCGACGCATGTTTATATTTGATTGAACACGATGATGCGACCGTTGAAGACTTGGCAGAAATTGTCACAGGTCCTGACTTCCCGACAGGAGGTCTCGCATTTAACAAAGCAGATATTTTGCAAGCCTATGCTACAGGACGTGGTGGTGTAGTGTGTCGCGGTGAAGCTGAGATCAACGAACACAAAAGTGGAACGTACCAGATTACTATCACCTCACTACCGTATCGTGTAAACAAATCTACTTTTGTTGAATCTATTGCGAATCTTGTTCAAGAAAAGAAACTCGAAGGTATCAAAGCACTTGATGAACTTTCTGCAAAAGATACACGGATTGTTATTACGCTCAAAAACGGAGTAAACCCCCAAAAGGTTCTCAACTATTTATATAAGCACACACAACTCGAACAATCGTTCCACTTCAACATGGTGGCACTTGTTGATGGTGTGCCAGAAACACTTTCACTGAAGTCTATTCTTACTGCTTTTGTATCGCATCGAGAAGTAGTCATTCGTCGTCGTACTGCGTATGATCTTGCAGCGGCAAAAGCTCGTGAACATATCTTGCTTGGTCTCAAAAAGGCACTCGACCATATCGATCGCGTGATCACTATTATTCGCGAATCAAAAGATGCGAGTATTGCGAAAGTAAACCTTATTAAGGAATTTAAATTCTCTGATTTGCAGGCGACTGCTATTTTGGAAATGCGTCTTCAGAAACTCGCTGGTCTTGAGCGCAAAGCAGTTGAACTCGAACTCAAAGAAAAACAGCTATTGATCGCAGATCTGGAGAGCTTGCTTGCAAGTGTCAAAAAGATCTACAAAGTGATCGCAGAAGAACTTACAGAAATCCGTGACAAATATGGCGATGATCGTAAAACAACTATCGTTACTGGTGGCAACAAAACTATTTCTGACGAAGACTTGGTTCCTGAAAAGGATTCAGTGCTCGTGTTTACTTCTGGTGGATATGTAAAACGCACTGATCCTGATGAATACAAAATCCAAAAGCGTGGCGGAGTAGGGGTAGTAGATCTTGAAACCAAAGAAGAAGACTTTGTTACTATCTTACTTACTACGGACACTCATAGTGATTTATTGTTCTTCACGAATAAAGGTAAGGCATATCAAATCAAAATGTATGAGCTTCCAGAAGGACGTCGTGCAACCAAGGGTAAGAGTATTATGAACTTCCTTTCTCTTGCGGGAGATGAAGCAGTAACTTCTATTCTTGCAGTACCAAAATCACTTAAAGCAGAAAAAGCGTCACTGATGTTGGTAACCAAACAAGGTACGGCCAAAAAGATTTCTTACCAGTCATTCAAAGATGTTCGTCGCAGTGGAATCATTGCAATCAGACTCGATGCAGGTGATGAGCTCCAAGCAGTGCTTCGTGTGCAAGAAGGCAATAGTGTGATTCTCGCAACAGCACAAGGTCAGTCTATTCGTTTTGATGAATCTGACGTTCGTGAAATGGGGCGAACAGCGGGTGGAGTACGCGCAATGAAGATTGAAAAATCTGATGAAATTATTGGGGCAGATGTGGTCACTACTGATACAAACTTCTACATGCTCGCAATGAGTGCAAACGGTATTGGTAAAAAGACTGCAATGGAAGAATACAAAATCCAAAAGCGTGGTGGTAGTGGTATTAAGACTACGAAAGTTACTGCCAAGACTGGAGCATTGATGGTTGGTAAGGTTGTGCAAAACGATACTGAGCTTGTCGCAATGTCTAAAAAAGGACAAGTGATTCGTGTAGACCTTAACACCGTTCCTTCTACAGGACGCCAAACACAAGGTGTTGCTATCATGAAACTCCGCGCAGGGGATAGTCTTGCTTCTGTGACCTGTTTGTAATAAACGCTCGTTATTCTCAAATAATAAAAATATTTTCCTGCGCCTAAGGCTGCATACTCGGAAAATATTTTTCTTTTTGCTCACCTTCGCGCATTTTCTTTGCTATACTACAGACATGTTCATGGACCCAGTAGTAACACTTACTGCATGTAATCTACAAACAACTGATACAGTTGCTGATTTTGGTGCAGGGTCTGGTTTTGTAGCTCACGCTGCAGCTTCTTTGGTTCCTCATGGAGAAGTTTTTGCAATAGAAATAAACAGAGATATTGTCGCTCGACTTACTCGTGAAGTAAAAGATCGTGGTATAAAAAACATCCATACACTCTGGGGTGATATAGAAGTTGCGGGTGGTACTCAGCTCAAAGATGCTTCCGCTGACTTTGTCATACTCTCAAATGTATTATTCCATCTCGAAGATAAAACAGGATGTATTAAAGAGGCAACCCGTGTATTAAAATTGGGCGGACGTGTATTGGTAGTAGATTGGACTGAGAGTTTTGCGGGGATGGGTCCTGCGCCGCACCATGTCTTTACTCAACAAATAGCAGAGAATTTGTTCGCTTCAATGGGGTATACCAAGCTGTCTGAAAACATTCCTTCAGGAGAGCATCATTATGGTGTATTATTTAGAAAGTAAACACTACTGTATACGTACATGAAATCATCATTCCAAACAATTATCATCGGAACCTTTCTTACTGCTTTTATTGTTGCGGTAATTGCATTCTCAGGGATACTTGGAGGATCTTCTGGTGCGAGTACATCTTCAGTTCCAGAAGGTGAGGTTATAATCTGGGGAGTATTACCATCAGAAACAATGCAAGCATATGTTACTGATTTTAATAGTAACGGCTATGGATATACTATTCAATACGAAGAACACAGTCCGGAAACATTTTATCAAGATCTGATTATGGCATTAGCAAATAACGGTTCTCCTGATGTGGTGATGTATAGCTCAGAAATATTTTCTCAATTTAAAGACAAGCTTTACACTATTCCATACCAAGCATACACAGAGAGAACATTTAGAGATACTAATGTTGATGGAGCTCAAGTATTCTTAACAAAAGACGGGGTACTTGGTCTACCAATCGTAGTTGACCCTATGGTTGTGTACTACAACAAGGATATTCTTGCTGCGCAAAATTTCGTCGTTCCTCCTCGTAACTGGAACACGCTCGCGCGATCAGTACCTTTATTGACCAAACGTACCGCACAAAACACTCTCGCTCAGTCAGCAGTAGCACTTGGTGAGGTTGATAACGTGATGCACTTTCGAGATATTCTTTCGACATTGTTCTTGCAAACAGGGAGTAGTATTGTCGGTATAGACCCTGTAACAGGGGTAGCGCTTTCAACGCTTACTAATGGAGGAAGTCTTGATGGAGGGACACTGCCAACTGCTGATGCGCTAACATTTTATACTGGATTTGCGAACCCTACTTCGGGCAGCTATAGCTGGAACAGAACACTACCGAATAGTCTGCAGCAATTTTTGTCAGGAAAAACCGCTTTTTATATTGGAAGAGCAAGTGAACTCTTTGGTATACAGGATCAAAATCCTAACCTTAACTTTGATGTTATGGAAATGTTTCAGCCAGAAAATGCAACACGCTCAATAACGTATGGATCTTTTGTAGCAGTCGGTGTTATGAAGGCAGCGCCAAACTTTACTGCTGCATACGCAGCGGTATCAACAATGGCAAGTGCAGAAGGCGTAGATGCACTGTCAAAACGATTTTCTCTCCCACCTGTACGCAGAGATCTTTTACTCGTAGCTCAACAAAATCCGTATCTGTCAGTATTTTTCAAAGCAGCACTTTCGGCTTTTACCTGGCCTGATCCAAATATCGCTACAACAAACAGACTCTTCCGTGCTATGATTCAGGATGTAAATAGTGGTAAAAGTAACGCTCAAACAGCAATTTATGAAGCAGCAAGAGACTTTCAGACAAGTAATTAATAAGACACGGCACGGCCTGGCTTATTTAGGTATAACAGTTCTTTTGCTTGTGTTTGTAGTAATAAGGTATTCTTCAGCCGCAGGAAAACTAACTGATCCACGATTTGGTTTTATGGAAAAGCCAACGGTTAGTATCGCTACAGTAGGGGACAAAAAAATATCTTCTGTTACTTTTAAGCTTATGGCAACAAGTCTAGGTGGTACTGGATGGACCGCACCTGGTTCTACTCGTGTTTATATTGATATTAGCGTAGGAGGATCTTCTAAACAAAGTGTAGAAATTCCAAGAGATGGTAACGCCACTGTAAGTTTTACTAATCTTGTTCCCTCAAGAAATTATACGATCAATGCATCTTTAGCTGAGCTAGGAAGTGATGGATATACTTTAAGAAAACTTGATACTGATATAGGATATTTTACTTCTCCTGCAGGGGATAATCCTTCAGAGACTCAATTTCTTTCATATGCTAAGCAACCTGAGCAATTTTATAGTGGAGAAGAGCTTTCAAAGACGCCTGCGGTGCGACTGTATTTTAAAAGTACTATGGACGCGCGAGACTTGTTTGTAAGAATCATTGCTCCAAATAACGCAAGTAAAACCTATCAAATTGATAGTATTTATAAGTATGAAGATGAAAATGAAATCGTAAACACACCTTTTCAAAACCTTCAATGGAACACTACGTATGCCGTGAAAGTTTTTAGTATTAACCCAGGTTCTACTACAGAGTCTCTTGTTGCCACACTTCCTTCGTTTACTACACCTGGGCAAACATATATTACAGGAGTAACGACGAAATTTTCATACAAACAAAAGCCACAGGTTTCAGTGGTTCAAAAGGGTTCTACAAAAGTTTCAACTGTAACATTTGAAGTGGTAGCTGATGCGAACGAACCCTCGGCACAAGTGGTGGCAACATTGGTAGGAGGGAGTGCTCTGGTAGGAGGAGGAATAATGAACTTCTCTAAAGATGTTGCAAAAAAACTGACGTTTGAAAATCTCAATAACAATTCTACGTACGCAGTTTCAGTAGTAAAACAAAATAGCACAGGAACAAACAGTACAATTGCTGAGTTGGGTACTTTTAAGACACTCGACGGTACAACCGTAAAAGAACCTGCACCTGCTGACATAACCCAGCCAGCACCGGCACCAGCGCCAAATTCTCCATCGATCGTTGAAGGGGTTCCTCGTGCAACGAGTACTGGACCAACTGCAAAACTTGGTACTACTTGTACAAACGGTCTAGATGACGATGGTGATGGAAGAATTGATTATTATGGTGGTCCAAATGGTGAAGCTCCAGATCCTTCATGTTTTAAAGTTGACGCAGAAGAAATTGCTGATGATGTAGCCAAGGGGGCACTCGTGCCCTGTACTGATAAGTGTGGTTTCGATGATGTTTTCAAACTACTCAATAACGTATTGAAATTTGTCATCACTGTTCTCTTGATACCTATTTTTGTCATTATGATTATGTATATCGGTTTCAAGTATCTTACTTCGCAAGGAAATCCTGCTATGCATCTTAAATTTAAGAAAATGTTGTGGCACATGTTCCTTGGTGTAGTGATCATACTTACAGCCTGGTTGATCGTGCGCACGATCCTTACCAGTCTTGGGTACGCTGATGGCTTATTATTTTTCGATTAAACTGTATACTAGAGATATGAAATTATTTAACGGTATTACAAAACTACTCATAGTAAGCTCTTGTGTATTTATGCTTGCACTAACTCCTATGAATACTTCTACTATCTTAGTAGTTCACGCCCAAGATGCTAAGGCTGCTCCTTGTACTGCAAATGCAGGAGGTGCGCCATGTAAGGGTGGTGAATTTGGTATTGGAATTAAATTCAGTAACCCCTTAAAGGTAAACACTATTCAAGACGCGATCAAATTATTTGTAAATGCGATTGTTCGAATAGCAATTCCCATTATTGTTGTATTCTTCCTGTGGTCAGGGTTGTCATTTATTCTTGCTCGAGGTAATCCAGAAAAAATTACCAAAGCACGAGCGACATTTTTCTATACCGTAATTGGTACACTATTGATTCTTGGAGCATGGACTATTACGAACGCGATTATTGGAACAGTGAACTCTCTTACCAGTTAGTAGTTATATTATGAAAACATTTTTTCTTTCGATCATTCTCACTCTTGGACTAGTTGTAACCACACCTGTTGAGGCGCAATTCTGTAGTCCTGTTACCTCAGCAAACTATGCATCATGTTGTAGTACGTATACCCCAGAAAATACTGCAGAATGTTCTGCTGTCTATGCCAGTACCGTTGAGGGGCAAGTGAATAGTGGGACCCAGGGGACCAATGCGCTTGGAGGGTCTGGTGCTCTTGGTACTGCAGGTAACCCCGGAGCTCCTCAGTCAGGTTCAGAGGTGCTCAAAGAATGTTCTGCTATCAAATTTAAATCACTGCTCGACATATTGATTTGGGTCAAGTGCATTATCACTTCTGTACTTATTCCTCTTATCTTTGCTGCGGCATTTCTGTTCTTCTTGTGGAATGTATTACAGTTTATGCGTAGCGCAGAAAACACTCAAAAAGAAGAAGCCAAGCAGCGTATGGGCTGGGGGATAATCGCATTGTTTGTAATGGTTGGTGTCTGGGGAATTATCACGATATTAAGTGGTACGCTTGGTATTAAGGCTTCGGTACCGTTCTTGCAGACACAAGAATATCTCAACCCTGCAAGTGCTTCTAAATAGTGGCTTGCATCTCTGAAGATGCTATACTATATATACCTGTATTCGTACCAGGTGATTACTTATTCGATTACTCTATCAATATGAAAAAATCTGCACTCTTTGCTTTAACCCTTCCTGTACTCTCTGCTATCCCTATGGTAGCGCTTGCACAAAACTTTACATACGTTAACAACTGGCTCAACCAAGCATTGTACTGGCTCCGCTTGTCTATCACAGTGTTGATGATCGCAATGATGTTGTTCTTCCTTATTTCAGTATTCCGCTTTATTGCTGAAAAAGATCCAAAGGAATCAGAAGTTAAGAAAAAAACTATGATCAATGGTATCATCGGACTCTTTGTTGCTGTTGCTGTGTGGGGACTTATCCGTATCGCTGGTGATGTTATTGGCGTAGACACAGAAAACGTTAAACAAACTCCTGCTGTTACTTGTCCTCCTGGTATGACGTACGACCGCGGTACTGGTACTTGTCGCGTTGGATAATATGTACGACCTACTGTTTAACAGTATTGCGTACGCTGACAGTCTCGATACATTGTTGTTCAAAATAAACAAAGTTGTTTTGAACCCATTGATTGAAATGTCTTTTGTTATCGCAATCGGTGTCTTCCTTTTTGGTGTCATGGAGTTTATCCGTGGTGCTGATAACGAAGAAAAACGACGCGACGGCAAACAGCATATGCTCTGGGGTGTTATTGGTCTCTTGATAATGCTTACGGTGTTTGGACTTATTACACTTCTTATGTCTACCTTTGGTATACAAGGAGTCAAGATAAACAACAACGAACAGACATTCAAACCTCAACCGCTTCAAGAATTGAAGTTACCATAACGGTACGTAAAAAAGACCTTTCGAAAATTGCGAAAGGTCTTTTGGTTTTTGAGTACCGTGCTATTTTTTTATAGCGATAAACTTTACCAGTGCATCTTTGTCGACTGTTACCGTGTAGGTACCAGCAACAAAAGGTTCTTCTTCTCCTTGATCAGGAACAAATCGAGCATCCTCGGTATCTTTGATCATAGTACCTTTGTAGTGCAGAGTACTATTATCATCAAACTGATACGCGAGTCCGACACGACCCACTTCTTTGATTCTGAAATAATATTCAGTCAGACATGCTCTTTCCCAACGATACTTAGTACCAGCTTTTAACAATTGGTACGTATTCATTTCGAGAGGAATGCGTGTGTCTGTAGGAGTTGAGTTCTTTCGCACTCGTGCTTGTTCACTGTCATTAATAGTAGAACGAAGTGAAATACGAGAGCGGGGAACTGACGCAGGGTCAATATCCCACGGCCAACGATTGATTGATACGGCAAAGAGGTTCCAGATGAACACTGCCGCATATATAACAATAATTGTACCGAGTGCGTACCATAGACCACTACCGATGCGAATAGATCTTAATGAAGAAAACGGGATATGTTGTCTAAAGAAAAACAACAGATATAACAGGCCTATCACTACTAGTGCGATAGTCATATACCAACCCAGGTAGATCCAAAGCCATCCAAATCCTACAATACAAAGAATTGCTATGAATAATAATATCCATAACACAGGTCCGCTGTCTTTAAACATTTTCAGACCCTCCCTCTTTCTTGTTTTTTTGTTGAGGTTTTCTCCGTTTGTCAGTATCACTGTCTGCAAAGTCTTGTACTTGCAATGTGCTCTCAACGAGAGATTGCATAGAATTAGTATTACCTGATCCTATGTATAATCTCTTAAGACCACCTTTTCCCCAGCCTTTATTAATTTTCGCCAACCCTTCAGAAGATTTTTCGATTAAGTTTGCCTTGATATCAGCGTCTTCTTTTCTGAATTTTAATTCAGAAGCATTACGAGCTTCTTGTGCTTGATTTAGCTCAAGTTCGATTTCTTTCTGATGGACTGCCGCAGCGGCATTGTTTTTTTGTTTCGCAACATTTTCTTCACTCTCCAAGAGATCTTTTGATCGCTCTGCTATAGCAACTTCCATAACAGCAACGCGATTAACCCACACTCCTTTTTCAATGAAATCTTTCTCATTAAGGGGGGTAAGTTTGTCAAAAATTTCATCATGAATTGTTTTGTCATCTGTAGTGCAGATAGATCTCAAATCCTTAAAGGATTTGTTTGCACCCCACAGACGAAACGCTTCAACAACAAAACTCGTAACATACGCGATAATGTCTTCAACATTTTTGATTAAAAGAGGGTGAAGTATTTCTAGTGCGATGTTGATTACCATCTCAACAGAGCCTCCATCACTGGATGTAATTTCAACAACAGCCGGGTGAGTTTCAACTTTGTTTAAATAGGGAACCCATTCTTCTCTTGTTCCAATTGCTAAATTGGAGTTTAAGAATGTTTTGATTGAAGTATATTTTTTTCTTTCTAGACCTGTAATTCTGTCCTTAACTTTTTCAAGTTTCGCAGATTGGATATCTGTGACAAATTCAGTCCAGCGAAGTTTGGTTAAACCTAAACCTCGTGGCCATACTAGAATTTTTAGTGAAGAAACTTCACTTGTTTTTTCTAGTCTAAGGTCGTCATTGTATTTGTTCTTGATAATGTTTTTTGAAATATTATCCTCAGGTTTTCCTGGGTCATATAATATCGCTTTCAACTCCTTATCAAATTCTGTGATAATCAACCATTGCCCCGTACTCGGAGTAACAAAGGTTATTAATTTTCTAGCCATTTTTTATTTTTTTAAGGTTCAACAATATGTTTTCTTTGGTTATATTATAACAACATAATCATTATTTGTCAATACAAAAAAGCGTTTCTTACGATAGTAAGAAACGCTTCGGATTAGAAGTTTGCCGCAATGGGAAACCTCTTTAAGATCGGTGTGTTAGACGGGTGTAAGAAATCAATTTTACAACTCATTACCAGACTCACCACAATCGGATTGTCTGGACTCGCATTACGAAATGCTGGGGTATCCCATGAATTAGGTTGCTGAAAGATTTCGCACGAAACAGGTATGGGGGTAACCATTCCAGTGTTAGGGTTGTGTTGGTTAATCCAGACAGTAACTCTACCGTTTGGATTAACTTGCGCACCATTACTGTCAGTAGTAGTTACAGGGCTTAGGATATATCCTGTTGCCTCATGTTTGATGTACGTCGTCCTTCTTTCTTGCATCATTTTTTCTAAGTCCGAGAAATGTGGTTCAGCAGGTACATTTTGCCAAAACGATAATCCAGCGATTCCTGTAGGACGCGGTGGAGCAGTTTGTGCGTACGTAATACTTACTGAACAAAAGAAGAGAGCACTCAGTGCTAAAAGTAATTTTTTCATACTATTTTATTTTTTAAATAACTTGTGTAATTTAAATATATTATAGCAAATATATAGAATTTGTCAAGTAGCAGAAGCATGATAAAAACTTGATAGGGAAGCATAAATAAAGTATTATGAACGAACGCTGGGATGGTGGAATTGGTATACACGTTAGTCTTAGGAACTAATGCCGCAAGGCTTGGGAGTTCAAGTCTCCCTCCCAGCACCCGTACTTTTGTACAGAAATAATTAATGCCCTTATAGCTCAGTCGTAGCGGCTCCGGTCGCCAACATCTTAGTGTAAATATAGGAAAGCATAACAATACGCCCTTATAGCTCAGTCGGTAGAGCAGCTCCCTCTTAAGGAGACGGTCGCGGGTTCGAATCCCCCTGGGGGCACAAGATAAAAAACCATCACAATTTATTGTGATGGTTTTTTATCAGTACTTTATTATTGTTGGTGCAGAGATACTCGGAATAGGATCAGGATATTCTTTTAGTCCAATTGGTTCAGTTACAAATATATTAATCAGTAAAAGTATAAATGCACCTCCACAGAGTACAATAAAAATCCAAAGCCAGATTTTATTTTCTGTAATTTCATATAAGAGATACGCAATTATAAATGGAATAATCATTGTATTGTGCCCGAGGTGGGACTCGAACCCACACGACATCACTGTCTGAGGATTTTAAGTCCTCTATGTCTACCATTCCATCACTCGGGCAATATTAAAATGTGCGGAGACCTGGGCGAGAATCGAACTCGCGTATAGTTCTTTTGCAGAGAACCG
>JAIEON010000059.1 GCA_019750345.1 Patescibacteria group bacterium | reverse complement strand
CAGCAAAATTATTATTGGGAATATTATACAATAGGCGGTATTCAATACAAAAAGAAAGTTTTTGTACGCAGTGCGTCCCGGATGTATATTGCTCCCAGGCAGTATGTTCCACAAGGTAATTTTTCTCAACAGATAATTCCTAGAACGCAGTACGGGGCACAGTATTTGAATCCAAATTATCCTACGCAATATAGAGCACGCCCTCAACAGGTTGTGACCGCAGATCAAGGATTAGGACTTTATGGTGGTTATAATCAATCATTCTATAATAATTACGGTTATGGAAATCGTAATTATTACCCGACACCTTCGCCGGCAGTTATTATTATTGATCTCGGTCGTCTTTTTCGACCACAACAACAGTATTAAAACTCATTTCTTTGTAAAAGCATCACCACTGTGGTGCTTTTTTATTTTGTGTACTAGGATATACTATGACAATGATGAATTTTGTTATAGCGGATATCTACGTACATTTATTTTTAGCGATGGCGCTTGGTATGGCGCTCGGTGTTGAACGATTTATTGCACACAAGACAGCGGGTATGCGTACGTATACATTAGTCTCACTTGGGTCTGCATTGTTTGTAATTATTTCACAGCAAGTTGCGGCGCAGTATACATTTGGAAACTTTGACCCACTTCGTATTGCGGCTCAAGTTGTCGCTGCTGCGGGGTTTCTTGGTGTAGGAGCAATCTTTCAACATACTTCAGGACGAGTTAGTGGTATTACTACGGCGAGCGGTCTCTGGGTTGCAGCTGGTGTTGGTATGGCGTGTGGATTCGGGCTCTACGCACTTGCGGTACTGGTAACCATATTAGGACTCTTTACCTTCATTGTGTTGTGGTTTATAGAAGCACAGCTTCGCAAACTCCCCATCAATCAAAATACCGAACGAGACCCTCTCTAAACTATTAATAAAAAAGCCCCATTTCGGGGCTTTTTTATTTCTGGTATGATGGTGAGATGAAAACCGAGTGGAAAACAGCAAAAGCACTATTAGAGTATCTCAATTCAACATACTCTGAGCTTCATACTGCGTATGAAGAATTGTTTTGGGTAAGTTATATGGGAGATCATAGTGTCAATCCTGCTAAAGACGAAGCACAAAATAATAAAGAGAAATTTCTTACTGATGAAAAACTTAGTGAAGCGGTCAATGTATTCCTATCAAAAAGTACAGGTAGTACTAAAGAAAGTCTTTTGCAGTGGAAAAAATTTCTTGATTGTTATCAGGTACCAGTTGAAACAAAAAAGCTTAAACAAAAAATTACTGAACTCGAAACTCTTATCGAGAAGAAACGAGCTACTCGAAAAGAGGGCTATAGTGATCCTGTTACAAAAAAGTTTATAAAGAAATCAGAAAACGCAATGCGCGGAATGATGGTAACTGAAAATGATGAGTTGGTCCGTAAGGCGCTTTTTGATGCAATGCAAGATTTAGCTCAAACGGTAGTTGGTGAGTATGTTACGCTCGTTACTCTTCGAAATGAATTTGCCCGTACTGTCGGGTATGAAGATTTTTATGCCTATAAACTGGACTTAGAAGAAGGTATGAGTAAAAAAGAACTCTTTGATCTTTGGGATTCAATTTATGACAAAACTAACTACGCATTCCAAGATATTAGAGCATTAGAAAAGAAAGAAAAACCTGGACTACGAAAACCTTGGAACTTCGGGTTCATGATGGCAGGGTCTTTTATGAAAGAGGAGGATCCATATTATCCATTTAATCAAGCACTGACACGTTGGGGGCAGTCATTCGCAGCGCTTGGTATTTCCTTTAAGCAAGGAACACTCGTACTCGACCTACTCGACCGTGAGGGTAAATATAGTAATGGATTTTGTCATTGGCCAGAATTGGTTCAATTTAAAGCAGGCAAAAGAATTCCTGCTCGAGCACAGTTGACTTGTAATGTTGTACAGGGTATTCCTGGGCAATCAGATCAAGGGTACGACACTCTATTTCACGAAGGTGGTCATGCTGCACATTTACTAAACTGTGAAATGAAAAATGTCTGCGTAAACCATGAGTTTCCTCCGATGTCGACTGCATGGGCTGAGACACAAAGTATGTTTCTCGATACTGTCTGCAGTAGTATTGAATGGCAAACTCGCTATGCAAAAAATGATAGCGGGGAAGTATACCCGTTTGAGTTATTTGAACGTAGAGTAAGAGAGCTCCATGTTACTTCTCCTTTAGGAATGATGGGGATTATGTCCGTGTGCGCATTTGAAAAATCTATTTATGAGGCAAAAAATCTTACTCCAGAAAAAGTACTCACTATTGCCCGATCAGTATCTAAAAAATATGGAGACAAAAGTGAAAGCTCATTAACACTCCTTAATATCCCTCATATTTATTCATGGGATAGTTCATGTTCATATCAAGCATATGGTCTCGCACAACTCGGTCTTCAACAGTGGAGAGAATATTTTTTCAAAAAGTATGGTTATATTGTGGACAATCCACAGATTGGTAAAGAAATGAAAAAAGTTTGGGCATTTGGCTCTTCAAAAACATTCCCGGAGCTAATCAAGATAGCAACAGGGAAGAAGCTTTCTGCTACTCCGTATATAAAAGCCGTAACTCGTACAATCCCTGCCTCGCTCAAATTAGCAAAAGAAAGAATCTTAACCCTTGCCAAGAAACCGCACTACACGAAACCAATTGATATGAATGTTGTTATTAAAATGGTAAGTGGAAAGGATGTAATTGCGACGAACAAAAAGAGTTTTGAAGATATGGCTCATACGTATGCAACATGGCTCGATTCGCAGAAAAAACACTAGCTTTATAAACTAGCTATTATTTGATACAGTATCTCTATATGACACAAGGATTAAGCAGTTCGGAAATTCGCGCACGGTTTTTAACATTCTTCGAAAAACGAGGACATGCTCTATTACCTTCTGCTTCACTTGTTCCTAAAAATGACCCTTCAGTACTCTTTAATACTGCTGGTATGCAACCGTTGGTACCGTATCTTTTGGGAGAACCACATCCACAAGGTACTCGTCTGGCAAGTAGTCAAAAATGTGTTCGTACCGGAGATATTGAAGATATCGGAGATAGTCGTCATCTAACATTTTTTGAAATGCTAGGGAACTGGTCTTTGGGAGATTATTTTAAAGAAGACGCTATTAAATGGAGTTACGAATTCTTAACATCAAAAGAAGAAGGACTTGGTCTTGATCCTACTCGTCTATACGTGACAGTATTTGAGGGTGATGAGAATGCGCCAAGAGATCTTGAAGCGGTAGAAATCTGGAAACAGTACCTTCCTGAATCAAGAATTTATTTCTTACCTGCCGAGAATAACTGGTGGAGTCCGGGCGAGAATGGTCCCTGTGGTCCTGATACTGAGATGTTTTATGATGTGACAGAACATGGTCTTGGAGAAATGACGCATGATGAATATCTTGCTGCTGATGACAAGGGTGAAGTGGTAGAAATCTGGAATGATGTATTTATGCAATACCAAAAGAAAGATGGTGTTGTCGTAGGAAAACTCTCACAAAAGAATGTTGATACAGGAAGTGGTCTTGAACGTGTTTCAATGCTTGTACAAGGCAAGACCAATGTATTTGAAGCAGATATGTTTGCTCCTGTAATGGATCTTATTAAGAGTACATCTGTAACGTACAACGAAAGAAGTGCGCGTATTATTGCGGATCATATTCGTAGTGCTATTTTTTTAGTAGGAGATGGAGTGTTTCCTGCAAACAAAGACCAAGGATATATTCTCCGTCGATTGATTCGTCGTGCTGCGGTACAAGCTCGTGCACTGGGATTGACTGATCAAGTCATTATTGATGCAATAGCGTTGTTTATTATTGCGCACAAAGATCACTATTCAGAAGTCGCAGCATTGAACGTGTCTGAAACTATTCTCTTGGAAATTGCAAAATTCAAAAAAACACTTGAAGCAGGTCTCAAGGAATTTGAAAAAGGTACTGATGCATTTACGCTAGCAACTACCTATGGATTTCCCATTGAGCTCACATTAGAAATCGCACAAGAAAAAGGATTGGCTGTAGATAGAAAAGCGTTTGATGTACAAATGAAGGCGCACCAAGACGCATCTCGTGCTGGAGCTGAGAATAAGTTCAAAGGAGGACTCGCGAACACCGGAGAGACGACTACAAAGCTTCACACGGCACACCATTTACTGCTTGCAGCGCTACAATCTGTAGTGAGCTCAGAAATTCATCAAAAGGGAAGTAATATTACTGAAGAAAGACTTCGTATCGACTTCAACTTTGATCGTAAACTTACTGATGAAGAAAAATCTGCTGTCGAAAAATGGGTTAATGATGCAATTCAAAGAGACCTTCAAGTAATTCGTCGTGAAATGCCAAAAGCTGAAGCCCAAAGTATTGGAGCTGAAATGGAATTCGGTACTACGTATCCAGATGTCGTGAGTGTATTCTCAATCGAAGACAAAGAGGGTGTTGCAGTATCAAAAGAATTTTGTGGTGGTCCACACGTATCGCACACGAACACGCTCGGTACATTCAAGATCTTGAAAGAAGAAGCATCAAGTGCAGGTATTCGTCGTATCAAAGCAACTCTGTCTTAATTTCCATATACTAAAAAAAATAATCACGCTATACTATCTGTATGTCGTCTAAGAATGCACCAACTATTCCTGTCGCAGTATTTGATATTAGTTCATCAAGTGTTGGTGGTGCACATGCACTAGTAAAAAAGGGTGCACAAACTACCGCCAGTGCTATTTCTGTTCTGGCTCAATCTCGTGTTGAATCTGTACTACAAGAAGAATTAAATATTGAACGATTTGTTTCTGAGACACTTAAAGGAATTGAAAGTGTAGCTACAGCAATTCGTGCGCAAGATGCACATCACCCGGAATATATCCAGGTGGTATTGGCTTCACCGTGGTATATGTCTCAGACTCGAACTATTGTCTACAATAAAACCACTACGTTTGTTTGTACCGAAAAACTAATAAATAGTCTTATTGATAAAGAGATTGAATTTATTATTACTAATGAGAAAGACCGCTTTGGGGCACTCGGGACTGAGTATTCTATTGTAGAGAAACAAGTATCTTTGATTAAGCTCAATGGCTATGTTACTCACGCACCATACGGTAAGAGTGCGACAAGTCTTGAACTCTACATCACCGTGACTGTTGCACCAAAAAAAGTACTCGATCAATGTACTGATTTACTTCGTCGTATTTACGGAACACGACAGATAGCTATTACCACTAGTGCGTACACTACGTTTATTGCGACACGTGAATTACTTAATGCTCCAGAACGTTGCGCACTAGTTGATATCGGTGAAGAAGTGACAGACGTTGCATTTGTAAAAGATCAGTTGTTCTTATATCAACATTCATTCCCCGTAGGAACATATGAGCTCTACCGAGCTGTTGCAGAAATTACCAAAATTCCTTTTACAGAAGTAGGTAGTATGCTCGAAGCCTATCGATTGCAAAAACTAGCGCCGCATAATAAGTCACAGATAGAAAAAGCACTCACAACATTTAATACTCGCTGGCAAAAAGGGTTGCAAACTATTGTAGACGAAGGGCACTATGGATTTGCTCTGCCTAGTACTTGGTACACAGTAGTCGATCCTCGATTTGAGAAGACTATTGAGACTATTCTTGCGAATGATCCGTATCTAAGTCATCGTGCTGATAAAAATCTGACAGCTATAATGATTACTCCTGACACAATACCATTAGTGAAAAGTGTTCCTGATACAGTGCTCGATGTACCGCTCGCACTCGCATTACTTTTTATTGACCGCTTAGTGTAATACAATACAGCTAATGAAATTGTATGATGTAATTAGAAAGGAGCAATTAGAGAATAAAAATACCAAAGAAAGTGTTGTTGAAATACACACACCAGAATATAGCGGAGGATCTGGTATCAACTACACACCGTTCGAAAAAGAAGTTCGCCGCTCATCCTGGAAAACTATTTTTGTATTTGCAGGAGCGATATTGTTTATCGCCCTACTCTATGTTCTAGGAATGAAGTTTGTCTATGCTCGCGTTACTGTATTAGAGCGTCATATCCCTTTTTCTTTTGATAGAATGCAACTCGATATGGAAGAATATAAGTCAGCTGGTGCGGGAAGACTTTCATTTCAGGTGATGGTTGTCGAAAGTGAAGTCACTCGTCAGGTATATGCTTCTGCGCTTACTGCAAGTAATACAAAGTCTTCTGGTAATATCGTACTGTTCAATGAATATAGTACTAAGGCTATCACTATAAAAAAGGGTACGACAGTGACATCGTCTACTGGTAAAAAATACTCGACTCAGGCAGCGATTACTGTGCCTGGCTATACGACAGTAAATAAAGTAAAAAAAGCAGGAACCAGTGTTCAAGTGCAAGTTCTCGCTGTGGATGTGGGGGAGAGCTATAACGCTGAAGGAGAAAGCTTTTCAATAGCTGGATACAACAGTAAGCAATTTTATGGACGTAGTGCTGGTGCCATTACTGGCGGAGAAGCAGGTATCGCTCACATCTTAACTGATGAAGACAAAGAGTCTGCCATCCTCACACTGCAAGCAGACCTCGCAGAAAAACTCAAACGAGAAACTCGTGCCGCTATCGGTGCAATAAAAGAAGAATATGTAACTTTCCCCAATTTGCAGTTTATTACAATTGATCGTGACTCACTCACAATCAAAGGTGACGATATTAAGTTCCCCGCAAGCATTAAAGGAACCATGGTGTCATACCTGATTGATCGAGATATGCTCGAAAGTGCGATAGCAAGCAAAGTAGTAAGTGATCGCGTATATACCTCTGTAGCTATTCCAGCACTCGGAGATATTACTGTAGAGCCAATCTCGGCTATCCCTACAGACGCCACTAAGATTCCTGATACGCTCACTATTTCACTTTCAGGTACTGCAACGTTAATAACGAAGGCGCCACTTGAAAAAATCAAACAAGCAGTGCTCGGTGTACCACGTAAGTCATTTTTGGCGACAGTACAATCGGTCCCTGAAATACAAGAAGCTCGGTATACCTTATACCCATTTTGGGCACCATTTTTCCCGAGTAATCAGGAGAGAATTACTGTAGTTGTTGAATAGCCCTGTAACCCCGTAAAACTCGCTACTTTACGTGGTTGACCGTACCAAAAAAATCTAGTATAGTGTCCTTTGTAACACATGGCCACACAAGCAGAAACAGTTCGAGGTACAGTTCAAGAAGCCCTTCCAAACACAATGTTTAGAGTGGAGCTTGAAAACGGTACTGTAATTGTTGCATACCTTGCAGGTAAAATGAGACTACACCGCATCAAAGTATTGATCGGTGATACTGTTGAATTGATCCCTGACCCCTATGGAGGAAAAGGACGTGTTGTCAGAAGAATGTAGATAGTGTATACTAGCCGGCGAGTCGATTTTGATAATACTGTTGAAAAACAGATTATATCGAAATCCGCGGTTAAATTTTTTCCAATAAATTATTTGTATGAAAGTCAAATCAACTGTTAAAAAAATGTGCGAGAAGTGTAAGATTGTAAAACGCAATCGTCATTTGGTGGTGATTTGTGATAACCCTAAGCACAAGCAAAAACAATAAGCTTTTAAATAACATCATTTTCACATGCGTATCCTCGGTATAAACATCCCCAACGAAAAAAGACTTGATATCGGCCTCACAACCCTTTATGGTATTGGTCGTGTCACAGCAACAAAAATCCTTATTTCTCATGGAGTAACTCCTGAAACAAAAGGTTCAGATGTAACTCTTGAACAAGAAGCAGCTATCCGTAAGGATATCGAAGATCGTACTATTGAAGGTAACCTTAAGCGTGAAATCAGTGCAAACGTTAAGCGTCTGAAGGATATCAAATGCTACCGTGGCACTCGTCACGTAAAGCGTCTTCCGGTAAACGGACAGCGCACAAAGACTAACTCTCGTACAGTTCGTGGTAATGTTCGAAACACGATGGGTAGTGGTCGTCGTAAGGAGAGTAAGACATAATAATTAAAACTATGGGTAAAAAACGAATTGCAACACAAGAAGGACAGTTGGTAGATGCGAACGCTCGCACACGTCAAGGAGCGCGTACACCAAAGAAAAAGATTACATCATGTATTCTTGCTATTGAAGCTACTTTCAACAACACGAAAGCTGTAGTAACTGACGTAAAAGGAAACGTACTATTCTGGTCATCAGCTGGATCACTTGGATTCAAAGGTGCGAAGAAAGGTACTCCATTTGCTGCATCTAAGGTAGGAGAAATCCTCTCTGAAAAAGCAACTGTACTTGGTATCAAAGAATGTCGTGCATTAGTAAAAGGTGTTGGAAGCGGTCGTGAACCTTTGATCCGTGCATTCGTTGCCCCAGGTATCGAATTGCTTGGTATTAAGGATGAAACTCCTGTACCACACAATGGTCCAAAGCCTAAGAAACCTCGTAGAGTTTAGTTTTTAAAAAGATTATGAATACCATCGCAAAATACAAAATGTGTCGCCGTCTGGGAGCAGGAATGTTTGAAAAATGCCAGACAGCAAAGTACGTACAGAGTGAAGCAAAGAAAACTCGTACAACAACAAAAGGGAAGCGTCCTAAAGCTCTTTCTGACTTCGGTACTCAACTTATTGAGAAACAGAAAGTTCGTTTCTCATATGGTATTAGTGAACGTCAGCTCGGAAACTATGTGAAGGTTGCTACAACTGTTAAAGGTATGACTGTAGCGGACAAACTTTTTGAGCAACTAGAAAACCGTCTCGATAACGTTGTATACCGTCTTGGCTATGCTCCTACTCGTCGTTTCGCACGTCAGCTCGTAAGTCATGGACACTTTGTTGTTAATGGCAAAAAATCAACGATTCCAAGTCAACAGGTACACATTGGTGACATCATCGTTGTGCGTGAAGGGTCTCGTAAGAGTACAATCTTTACTGATTTTGCTACAAAAGTTAAGGATTACACTTGGCCAACATGGCTTAAGCTTACTCCTGAAGCTCTTTCTGCAGAAGTGGTTGCAAAACCTAAGAATGCAGAAGCATTTTTGCAGCTTGATACTGTTCTTGAGTACTATAGCCGATAATAGAACACACCATTTGCAATAATTACAAATTAATTGTATTATAAAACACCATGAGCGAGCAATCAATAATCCTACCATCAAAACCAAAAGCAGTACTTGAAGAAGCAAATAAGGGCGTGTTCGAGATCGACGGTCTTGTACCTGGATACGGCTACACCCTTGGAAACAGTCTTCGACGTATTATCCTTTCTTCACTAGAAGGAGCTGCTATTACTGCAGTGAAAATTGACGGTGTATCACACGAATTTAGTACTATTGAAGGTGTAAAAGAAGATGTTATTAACATTCTTTTGAATCTCAAGAATATTCGTTTTGCTCTCGCAACTGAAGAAACAGCTACGGTAACTCTTTCTGCAAAAGGACCAGGAATCGTAACTGCAAAAGATATTACTCCAAACGGATCAGTAACAGTTGCAAACACTGATCAGTACATCTGTGAAATCACTGGTAAGGTTGGTCTCAATATCGAACTTACTATCGAACGTGGTCTTGGGTATGTTTCTCGCGAAGCACACCACAAGCAAAAGGCAGATATTGGTACTATTTTCTTGGATGCTATTTTCTCTCCAATTCGTCGCGTGAGCTACGACGTAGAGGAAATGCGTGTAGGAGACAAGACCAACTTCAACCGCCTTCGACTCACAATTGAAACTGATGGAACTATCGCACCACGTGCTGCTCTTGAATCATCTGTGAAAACAATGATTGATCAACTTGCAGCTATTGTATCTGTAGACAGTGGTGAAGTAATCGCTAACATACAAGCAGCAATCTCGGCAAAAGCTCCTGTAGCAGAGTTGGAAACAACTGAAGAAACAGCAGACACTGTAAGTGATGAAGATTCAGTAGACGTTACTGATGTGCTTAAAAACCGCATCGACGCTATTGGACTTTCAACTCGTACACTGAACGCACTTTCAGCAGCAAACATCCGCACTGTAGGAGGGATTGCACGCAAACATGCAGACGATCTTCTCGAAATTGACGGGATCGGAGACAAGGGTATCACAGAAATCCGTGAAGCTCTTGCGGTCTTCGGCTTGTCTTTGAAGGATTAATACGATATAACCTATACGACTACTAGAAACCATTTAACTTTTTATTATGCGACACCACGATGCACACAGAAAATTCGGCCGCGACAAGAACCAACGTTCAGCTCTTTTGAAGGGGCTAGCAGCGTCTCTTGTACAACACGGACGTATCATGACAACAGAAGCTAAAGCGAAGGAGATTCGTCCTTACGTTGAAAAGCTTGTTACTAAAGCAAAGAATCCTACACTAGCGAACCGCCGTCTTATTGTAGCTGGATTCTACAACAACGAATCTGTTGCTACTAAACTCATTTCAGATATTGCTCCTCGCTATACTGAACGTGCTGGTGGATACACTCGTATTATCAAACTCGCTCTCCGAAAGAGTGATGCCAGTCCTATGGCGGTAATCGAATTTCTCGCATAATTCTTAAAACTATGAACTATACTATCGACGCAACAGGAAAATCATTGGGACGCCTCGCTACTGAAGTAGCAGTGCTTTTGATGGGTAAGAACGACGTAAACTACACTCGTAACAACCTTTCAGGAAACACTGTAACTGTATCAAATGCAGGTAAGCTCAAAGTGCCAGGTCAAAAAATGATCGAAAAAACATACCTCTCTTTTAGTGGATACCCAGGTGGACTCAAAAAGTCTAGCATGGCCCATGTTGTCGAAAAGAAAGGATATCGTGAAGTGGTAATGCTTGCTGTAAAAGGAATGCTTCCTGCAAACAAACTCCGTAACGAAATGATGAAATCATTGACAGTTACAGATTAACTTTTAAATTATGGAAAAAACTACTACTACAACTAAGAAAAGATACATAGAAGCTATTGGTCGTCGCAAGACTGCTACAGCTCGTGTACGTCTCACTGCTGCTACTAAAGAGTCATATGTGATCAATGACAAAGATCTTGCAACATACTTCGTCACAGAAGAATTGCAAAAGATTGTTACTGATCCTTTCAAGACTGTTGGAAACGTTTACGCTGTATCAGTACACGTAAAAGGAAGTGGTATCCACTCTCAAGCTGAAGCTGTTCGTCACGGTATCGCTCGTGCTCTTGTGAAAGAAAACGAAGATGACAAGACTAAGCTCAAGGCTGACGGATTCCTCAAGCGTGATCCACGTGCCAAGGAACGTCGCAAATTCGGTCTCAAGAAGGCTCGAAAAGCCCCACAGTGGTCAAAACGTTAATCTATTGGAACTCTACAAAAACACCTCAAAAACGAGGTGTTTTTGTTTGTATAGACAATGCATTGACTTATAACTATAATAGGTTATAATAAAAGAAGTTCATTTCAAACAATTAAATAAAAAAACATGAAATTATTTTCATTTATTGCAGTATCCTTTTTCTTTATCACTACTACTCAGGCGCAAAGTGTAACCACTACAGACTATCGCAAGATTCCCTCTGTTGTAGCAGAAAGCTTTGATCAAAAAAATGCCTGTGCATTTGCATTCTCACAAGCAGAACGTCCTTATAGTATTACAAAAACTGAAGGCATCTATACTTTTATATATAAAAAGTACAATGCAAAAGTAACCAATATCACTGAAAGTGATTATGAAAAGTATCAAAAGCTTCGAAAAGAAAAAGATGAAGAATTAGAACAGCAGGTAAGTAAAAAGAAAGAAGAGGAGTAGTCCTCATAAAAAAACTATAAAAGCCCTTCATCTCGAGGAGGCTTTTTTTATTGCATATTTTTTGTATAATCAAGACATGAAGGACGAACAACAAAACGAACAAGAAGATCAAATAGTGTACGATGAAGAAATAGTTGAAAGTAACGAAGACGGTACAGAGCTCTCTGGATCCGACCAAGTAAAGAAACTTCGAGATAAAATTAAGGTCCTTACGAGTGAAAAGCAAGAATACCTTGATGGATGGCAACGCTCTCGTGCTGACTATGCCAATGTCTTAAAGACTGCAGATGAAGACAAGAAGCGTCTCCGTTCAATTATTGAAGCAAACTTTGTCGAAGATCTTATCCCGACCGTAGATAGTTTCGCGCTTGCGATGAACAATAAGGAAGCCTGGGAAAAGGTAGATGCAAATTGGCGTGTGGGTGTAGAATATATTTATTCTGGTCTCATGAATACTCTCAAAGAAAAAGGCTTCACCGCGTTTGGGGTAGTGGGGGAGAAATTTGATCCAACACTTCACGAAGCAGTATCAGACACTCCGACTGATGACGCTACCTTGGATCAAACTATTGCATCAGTACTCCAGCAAGGCTATAGATTGAACGACAACATTCTCCGCGCCGCTCGTGTTTCGGTATATTCTCTCAATAAGTAATACTATTGACTTTTTAATATATTTGTGCTATTATATATAGTAATAAACAAAGTACAAATTTAAAAAATAAATATATGAAAAGTAAAACATTAGAAGGTATTGGATGGATATTATTGTTCGGTTTTCTTGGATGTGTAGTATGTGCTAGTTTTATTCCTATGGAACCACAGCAATACATCGCCACTCTGATCGCAGTAATAGTATTCGGCAT
>JAIEON010000075.1 GCA_019750345.1 Patescibacteria group bacterium | reverse complement strand
CACGTCGTCGCTATGCGATGATCGGAGACCTTGTAGTACTTTCTGTAAAAGTTGCAGAACCCCGTAAGGCTATCAAAAAGAAAGATGTTGTATACGGTGTTGTAGTACGTCAGAAGACAGCATTCCGTCGTAAAGATGGTTCATACATTCGTTTTGACGACAACGCTGTTGTTATCATTGATAAAGGAAAGAAAGAACCAAAAGCTGGTCGTATCTTCGGACCTATCCCTCGCGAAATCAGTGAGCTCGGTTATCAGAAAATCGTATCACTTGCACCTGAAGTGCTCTAATACATAAAATTTATATGAAACTCAAAAAAGGAGACAATGTAATAGTGACAGCCGGCAAGAACAAGGGCCAAAAGGGAACAGTTCAGCGCGTATTCAAAGATACTAACCGTATTATTGTTGATGGCGTAAACAAAGCGAAGCGTCACATCAAAGCTAAATCAGCTTCTGAAAAAGGATCTATTGTAGAAATAGAGGTAGCATTCAATGCGTCAAACGTAATGTTTATCGATAGTAAAACTGGTACAGGTACTCGCCTTGGTCGCAAAGAAGAGGGTGGCAAGATGGTACGTTTTGAGAAGAAAAGTGGTAAGACCATTAAATAACGTTTAAATATATGCAACTCACTAAAGCACAACAAGAAAAAGTCCCAACAGCGCTCGCGCACTTTGGATACAAAAATACAATGGCAGCTCCTCGTATGTTGAAGGTGGTAGTTTCTAGTGGTACTGGTTCAGGAATGAAAAAGGATCGCGAGAAAAATAACCTCGTAGCTGATCGTCTTATGCGTATTACTGGTCAAAAGCCAACACTTCGCGTAGCAAAGCAATCAGTTGCTAGTTTCAAGATTCGTGAAGGAGACCCAATTGGTCTTACAGTAACACTTCGTGGTGCTCGTATGAACCACTTCCTCGACAAGTTGATTCACATTGCACTTCCTCGTACAAAGGACTTCCGTGGTATCGACCGCAAGGTAGTAGACTCTATCGGTAACATGACTATCGGCATCAAAGAGCACTCAATCTTCCCAGAAGCATCTGATGAAGACCTTCGCGATGTATTCGGACTTGCTATCACTCTTGTTTCATCTGCAAAGAACAAAACAGAAGCACTCGCATACTTCGAACACCTTGGAATCCCGTTCAAAAAGGAAGTAGTTAAATAATTTTTTACACAGAACTTTTAAAAATATCCCCGCTCGGGGGTATTTTTGTTATACTGTACACAATGAAATTTTCTCATTCTTTCATCGGCCGTCGTAAGGCCGGCTTCACTCTCATTGAGCTTTTAGTAGTAATAGCAATTATCGGTATTCTTGCAGCAGTAGTGCTCGCAAGTCTTAATTCTGCCCGGGCAAAAGCACGAGATGTAAAACGTATCGCCAGTCTTAAACAAGTTCAAACAGCACTTGAGTTTTATAGAAATGATAATGGAGGGTATCCTTTTGGAAACTATAATAGTGAAAGTTCTTGGACTAGTTCCCTCACTACTGCATTGGTGAACCCTGGCTATATATCTACTATGCCCCTTGATCCAAATGGTTTTAGTATTTTTCGCTTTTACTCGAATTATGGGGGTTATAATTGCAATGGTCGTCCCTGGTCTGATTATGAATATGTTCTTACGTTTGGGTTAGAGAAAACAAATACTGCTTTGATGATAACTAACTGGGGCGCTGAAGGGGGGACACAATATTGCCTGCCAGGATCCTTGAAATAAGGCGCGGGTTGACTCAAGCGCTTCTATTTGTTAAGATACGCGAGTTCTTTGGTAATCCACATTTCTCTCTTTTCTACCCAGTAACTGAGTGCAGAAGAAAGCAACGTGTGATATTCCAGGGACGTATTAATTTATGGCTAAAAAATCAGTAATCGCGCGTTCTCAAAAGACGCCAAAATTCAGTACTCGTATTGTAAACCGCTGCTTCCGCTGTGGACGTCGTCACGGCTTTATGCGCGACTTCGGCTTGTGCCGTATTTGCTTCCGTGAATATGCGAACGAAGGGATGATTCCAGGTATCCGTAAGTCTTCTTGGTAAACGTTAATTAAATTATATGGATTCAATCTCAAACATGATCATCACTATGAAAAACGCCTCAATGGTCTCAAAAGACCATGTGGTAATTCCTTTTTCAGCGATGAAATATTCTATCGCACAATGTCTTAAGGAACACGGTTTCGTAGGCGATGTATCTAAGAAAACAGAAAAAAATAACGTTCCTGTAATTGAAATCGGACTCCTCTACAAAGATGGTGTTGCAAAAATTCAAGACGTTGTTCGTATCTCAAAATCATCACGACGTGTGTACATGGGTACACGTGATATTCGCCCAGTAAAAAATGGTTTCGGTTTGACTGTATTCTCAACTCCAAAAGGAATCTTGAGTGATAAGCAAGCAAAGAAAGAACTAGTCGGTGGGGAAGCTTTATTTAAAATTTGGTAATCATATGTCTAGAGTAGGAAAACAACAACTGGTTATCCCAGCAAATACAGAACTAACATACGCCGATGGTGTAATGACTGTAAAAGGTCCACTTGGTACTTTGGTTCGCCCGATGAAAGAAGTGGTAACTATTAACATTGATACTGCAAACGCATTGGTTACTTTTGAACAAAAAGGAACTGACTCATTTGCTCGCGCAATCTGGGGTACTCATGCTTCACACGTGAAGAACATGATTCTTGGAGTAAACACACCATACGTAAAGAAATTGATCCTTGAAGGAGTTGGTTTCAAAAGTGAAGTACGAGGCACTGAGCTTCATCTCGCTCTCGGTTTCTCACACCCTGTAGTAATCACTATCCCAGAAGGATTGACTGTTACTGCTGAGAAAAACAACATCACCATCACTGGTATCAACAAAGAAGTAGTAGGAGAGTTCGCTGCATCAGTACGCGCTCGCAAGAAGCCTGAACCATACAAAGGGAAAGGATTCCGCTACGATAATGAAGTTATCCGTCGTAAGGCAGGTAAGAAGACTGCATAACCAAACGTTTAAAGAAATTATATGTCACGACAAACACCACAACAAAAGAAACTTAGTATCAAGCGTAAAATCCGTGCTACTATTTCAGGAACAGATACTCGTCCTCGTATGAGTGTGTTCCGCTCAAGTACTCACATCTACGTTCAGCTTATCGACGATGTCGCTGCAGTTACTCTCGCGAGTGCAAGTGATATTGCTGGCAAGAAAGGAACAAAGATTGATAGTGCTAAGGCAACAGGAGCTGCAATTGCGGTTGCTGCAAAAGCAAAAGGAATCAACACTGTGGTGTTTGACCGTAATGGTTTCAAATACGCTGGAAGAATCAAAGCGTTGGCTGACTCAGCTCGCGAAGCAGGTCTCCTATTTTAATCTTTCGTTTTTAATACTTAATTTATGACTACACCAACCCCTACAACAACACAACCTCCAGCTCGTGCTCCATATCAAGGAGGAGCTTCTCGAGGACCACGCCCAACAGGTGCAAATGGTTCACGACCACCACGTCGCGATGGCGGCAAACCATTTGGTGATCGCGTAAAAGACGTTGACCAAAAGATTCTTGATATTCGCCGCGTGACTCGTGTGGTTGCAGGAGGACGTCGTATGAGTTTTGCGGTGTCTATGATCATCGGAGACAAGTTGCTCGGAGTAGTAGGTGTAGGAACAGGGAAGGGGAACGATACTGCACTCGCTATTGCAAAAGCACTCAAAGATGCAAAGAAAAATGCAATCAAAATCAATCGTACAGAAAAGCACTCTCTTCCACATGACATCAATGCAAAGTACAACGCAAGTCGTGTAATGCTTTTCCCAAACAACGGTAAAGGTCTCGTAGTAGGTGCAGCACTTCGTGATATTGCTGTTATCTCTGGACTTAAAGATGTGTCTGGTAAAGTATTCTCAGGTAGTAAGAACAAGCTCAACACAGCACGCGCAGTATTGAAAGCACTTTCTACTGTAGGAACAAAACACATTTTTACAACTCCAGTACCAGTTCAGGCAGTACCTACTGAAGCAGTAGCAGTTAAGAAATAAACCACCATGTTAAACACTATCAAGCGAACAACTGAAAATAAGAAACCAAAACTCGTTGGACGTGGTTCAAAGAGAGGGAAGACTAGTGGACGTGGTACAAAAGGACAGCGCGCTCGTGCTGGACACAAAATCCGTCCAATGATCCGTGATATGATTAAAAAGCTTCCGAAGCTTCGCGGTCGTGGTAAGAACACTAACAAGGCGTTTGCTATCAAGCCATCTCCTGTAAACGTTGCTCAAATCGAACGAGTATTCGCTGCTGGTGCATCTATTACTCCAAGTGCGTTGTTCGAAGCAGGTCTCGTAACTCGATCAAAAGGACGTATTCCTCAAGTTAAAATCCTTGCAGGAGGAGAAATTACAAAAGCAGTAACAATTCGCGAATGCCAGGTTACTGATGCAGCCAAAATAAAAATTGAAGCAGCCGGAGGTACTGTCCTCGGCTAGGTCACTACTACCATGAACACATTTTTCAAAAAACTTAGTTTGCTCATAACGGATCGCTCTCTACGGAGTCGTATCCTTTTTGTGCTTTTTGTTCTTGTCGCATTTCGATTGCTCAGTACTATTCCAGTTCCTGGTGTAGATACTAGTCGTCTGAATGAATTTTTGGCAAACAATCAGCTCTTGAGTCTTTTTAGTACACTCTCTGGTGGAGGACTTTCTTCTTTCTCTATCGTGATGCTTGGGGTAAGTCCATATATTACTGCCTCTATTATTCTCCAGGTCCTCGGAATGATGATTCCTTCAATGAAAGAATTGATGCAAGAAAGTGGTGAAGCAGGGCGTCGTACCTACAACCAGTACATCCGTATGCTCACTGTACCACTTGCAGTGCTTCAGGGATTCGCATTTTTGAAATACCTTCAGACACAGGGTGCTATTGGAGCACTTTCTATTACAGCGATGATCACTAACATTGTGATTATTACTGCAGGATCAATGCTTTTGTTATGGCTCGGTGAGCTAGTTAATGAATACGGTATTGGTAACGGAACTTCTTTAATCATCTTGGCAGGTATTCTTGCGACGCTTCCTACGAGTGTTTCTCAATTCTTCTTTACATTCACGATTGATATGTTGCCGACACTGTTGATATATCTCGCTATTGGGTTGGTTGTAATTGCTGGAGTAGTCTACATCTACGAAGCAGAGCGACCAGTACATGTGACCTATGCTCGTCAAGTTCGTGGAGTACGACAGTTCGGTGGTAGTGATAGTTATATCCCGCTTCGTCTTACTCAGGCTGGAGTAATGCCGATCATTTTTGCGTCGTCGTTCTTGTTGTTCCCACAGTTTATCGCATCGTTTTTCCAGAGCTCTACGACTCCGTTGTTTTTCTCAATTGGTCAAGCAATGACAACATTCCTTCAGACAACATGGCTCTATGCGATCGTGTACTTCGTCCTTGTGGTGTTCTTCACCTATTTCTATACCGCAGTAACATTTGATCCAAAACAAATCGCTACTAACTTGCAAAAGAATGGAGCGTTTATTCCAGGAACACGTCCAGGTGATGCAACAGATAGTTATATCGGAGGCGTGGTAACTCGTATTACGCTTGTCGGTTCAGTCTTTCTTGGTATTATCGCGGTATTACCGTTGATCATAAAGAGTACTACTGGTATCACTGCATTTGCTGTAGGAGGTACATCACTATTGATTACTGTATCAGTTATCATTGATTTGATTCGTCGTGTTGACGCTCAGGTATCGATGAGTGAATACTAACTCTTCTTCTGGTATACTAAAAAATAATGAATAAGCTCTATGTCTTTATTGGACGTTCCGGTGCTGGAAAGGGGACTCAAGTAGCATTACTTGAGGACAAAATTAAAGTACTTGAACCCACCTTGCCGACACTTGTTGTAGAGACAGGGAGTAAATTTAGAGAGCTTATGGCTACCGAAAACTATACTGCTCATATGATCAGAGAGATTTCTCGTACTGGTAAACTCCCTCCACCATTTGTTGGTGTACATATGTGGTCACACTGTCTTATTGATGGCTATACGGGCACAGGAACGGTCTTTATCGATGGAACGCCTCGTATGTCAGTTGAGGTGCCATTACTGCTTTCAATGATAGATTTCTATCAATTTGAAGCTCATGTGATCAATCTTTCAGTAAGTGACGAATGGGCACATTCACACATTAAAAGTCGTGGCAGACCAGACGATCTAAACGATGAAGAAGTGTGGGAACGTATCAAGTGGTTCCATGAAAGTGTTGAGCCAGCTATTACGCTCTTGCGAGAAAGTCCTCTTGTTACCATGCATGATATTTTTGGAGAGCAATCAATAGAAAGTGTTCACCAAGATATTTGTCATGTACTACAAATACCACAATGATTATTATCAAAACACCAGAAGAAATAGCAAAGCTCAGAGAGGGTGGTCCAATACTCGCTCGTATTTTGCGTGAAGTATCGACTCACGTTGCACCTGGAGTGAGCACTAAGTCTCTTGATGATATCGCAAAAAAACTTATCGCAGAATCGGGACATACTGCTGCGTTTTTGAACTACACCCCAGAGGGCGCGGATCGACCGTATCCAGCAAGTTTGATTACTTCTGTAAACAGTGAAGTCGTTCATGGTATACCAGGGGACTATGTACTCAAAGAAGGAGACATTATTGCACTTGATCTCGGACTAAAATACCAGGGTGTCTATTTGGACCATGCTATTTCAGTCGGAGTAGGAGAGATTTCACAAAAGGATAAACAACTTCTTTCTATTACAAAAAGTGCGCTTGATGAAGCAATCGCTGCAATCGGTCCAGGAAGTACAGTAGGGGATGTAGGACACGCTGTAGAGCAGTTTGTGAAGCCGTACAAGCTTGGTATTGTGCGAGGTCTTGCGGGTCACGGCGTAGGTCGCGAGATTCATGAAGACCCCTATATTCCAAACTATGGCAAAAAAGGACGAGGTGAAAAATTTGCTCCCGGTATGGTAGTCGCTATCGAACCAATGCTTTCACGTGGCAGTGAAGAAGTTTTCTTACTGAAAGATGGTTATACACTCAAGACTACTGACGGTTCACGTTCTGCACATTTTGAACACACGATTCTCATTACCGAAGATGGTACGCCTGAAATATTGACACAATAGTCTGGTATACTGTTTGTAATGAAAATAGATAGTAAGAAAGGTTTTACTCTTATTGAACTTCTCGTAGTCATCGCAATCATCGGTATTTTGGCTGCAGTTATAATCGCATCACTCAATACTGCTCGAGGAAAATCTCGTGATGCGAAAAGGTTAGCGGATATGAAACAATTACAAATCGCTCTCGAATTGTATAAAAATGACTACGGGTCTTATCCTTCGTCGAGTGGATGGCGAGGAAACTGTGCTACTTATGGAGGATATCCTACAACAGGTGCCACTGGATATATCCCAGGACTTGCACCGACCTACATTTCCGTCCTTCCGCTTGATCCTAAACCTATAAGTAATACAGGGTGTTATTTATATCAATCCAATTCAACAGGGACTGATTATATGTTATTAGTTCATGCTACGGTTGAAGGTATAGTGCCCACTAGCGTCATGCGTCCTATTTGGATAGGGCAACCAAATGGTGCAAATTCATACGCTTTTTATACTGCCGGTGCGGCAGGGCTATAATAAAAAACCTCTCAGAAATGAGAGGTTTTTTATTATGAGAATTATTTGTTTACAGTATCAAAGATTCTTTTGAAAGATTCAGGTGATGTCTGAGCGAGAGTAGAAAGGATTTTGCGATCTACTTCAACATTAGCCTTTTTGAGCTTGTCGATGAACACAGAGTAGGTGAGGCCAAGTCCTCGTACTGCAGCGTTGATCTGTACTTGCCAGAGACGACGCTTGTCACTCTTCTTGTCGCGACGGTGTGCGAATGCGTATGTACCAGCGTGAGCGATAGCATCTTTAGCCATTCGTTCTTTAGTAGATCGTCCAAAACGATACCCCTTTACTTGAGAGAGAATGTTCTTTCGTCGTTTGTTTGCAATTGTTCCTCGTTTTACTCGTGTCATACAGGTATAATTAAATGATTAGTTGTGCGGCATAAAAAGTCCAAGCTCTTTCGGAGTCATAGGAAATTCCTTTCCTTTTTTACCAGCAAGCTGGTGAACGCGTGACTGTTTGGCGTTGTTGTGGTTAAAGCCAGGCTTACGACCGATGATTTTACCAGTCTTTGTTACCTTAAGGCGCTTTGTATATGATTTGTTAGTTTTTGTTGCCATATATGTGTTATTTTGCCAATTTGTCTCGTTCGATTACAATCGCTAGTCCTTTTGGAGAGCGTTTGTGAGGTTCTGCTATCTTATAGTGTTCTGTCACAAAATGCAAGACCCGGTCAAGACGTTCCTTGAGAAACGCTTCGTCCATACCTTTTGATCGTCCGCGGAGGAATAACTCTACTTTGATGCGGTGACCTTCTTTGAGCCACTTTGATGCGGTCTTGGCTTTGAGCTCTAGGTCGTTATCCCCGGTACCTACTTTGATTTGAATTGATTTGGTCTCAGTAGTTTTTGCACCCGCTCGAGCTTTTTGTAATCGTTTCTTCAGTTCGTATTGATACTTACCGTAATCCATGAGCTTTGCGATAGGTGGTTTCGCATTTGGGCCTGTTTCAATCAAATCAACGCCAAGAGATTCGGCAAGCAAAAGAGCGTCTGTGAGTGACATCACCCCTCTGCTCTCTCCTTCGGCATCAACGACACGAAGTTCGTCTGCGCGTATTTGTTTGTTTATTCGTTCCTTCAAAGCTATAGTAGTACAATAATGTCTGCATATCATACACAAAAAGACTTATATAGTCAATATATTTTCCCGTTTTGGAAGCTTCCAGGAGAGACTTTGGCGGTGATGCTTGAGCGCTTTCGCCAAGAAAAAAATCTCTCAACAGAAGAGAAATTGACGTATGCAGGCAGATTGGATCCGATGGCTGAGGGAATAGTTCCGATATTGGTCGGAGGTGCACGGTTTCAAAAAGATACACTGCTTGGGTTAGAAAAAGTCTATGAACTTACAGTACTGCTGGGTGCGAGCACTGACTCAGCTGATATGTTGGGGATGGTAAAAAGGAGTGAGTCCGTAGTACTCGAAGAAGATCATATCCAGAGAGTGGCAAGAAGCCTCGTTTCAATAAAAGAGCTTCCGTATCCTATGTACTCATCTCGACCTGTAGAAGGTAAACCGCTTTTTATGC
The DNA here is from genome assembly GCA_019750345.1 of Patescibacteria group bacterium. GTDB lineage: Bacteria > Patescibacteriota > Minisyncoccia > Phycocordibacterales > UBA9973 > UBA4124. The sequence continues at coordinate 1,802 of JAIEON010000075.1, read as the reverse complement.
ATGCTCGTGCGGGAAATATGGTGGAGGTGCCAGTAAAGAAAGTAAGTATTAAAAATATAGATCTAAAAAGTATTGAACGTACAACTTTTGGTATGTGTCTTATGGCTACTATCCCTGTTATTCAAACAGTGGTAGGGGACTTTCGCCAAAGTGAAATTATTGAGACATGGCAAGAGCAAACAATGGATACTACAGTCATACTAGTAACTTTTTCTGTTACTGCATCATCGGGGACGTATATGAGAAGTCTGGCTGAAAAGATGGGAGAATCTCTTGGTGTGCCGGCATTGGCATATAGAATCGTACGAACCAGTGTAGGGGAATATAAAAAATAAGGCTTAGAGTAAATGCTCTAAGCCTTATAATTTTAAGTGTTGTAACGACTTTTTTTGTCGCTCGGATAATTTCCAGGAGAAGGAAGTTGTTGGTTCTTGTTTGGCTTCGGGCGAGCACTAGTAGCGTTTACTTCATCGATTAATTGTCGAAGACTCATTCCGTCATAAACAGGTTTTTGAGGTGAAACCCCGGTACCACCATCTTCTTGATTCATTTCTGTACTCATATATAATTTTTAATTTAAAACTATTATCGCAGATAATACATATATGTCAATAGCTAGACTTTGTGTTACCATATATACATCTTATGGAATACGTTCGTAACAAAAAAGCATCATTTGATTATTCATTCGAACGAACACTCGAAGCGGGTATAGAGTTGCTCGGTACAGAGGTGAAATCAATCAAACATAATCATGGTGGACTCAGTGGTGCGTATGTTCAAGTATTGGGTGGGGAAGTTTATCTGCTCGGTGCACATATTCCTGCTTGGCAAGAAAAAAATGTCAGCTCTGCATACGATCCGTACCGTACGCGCAAACTCCTCGTACACAAAAAAGAAATCATGGAGCTCTTGAAAGCACTCGCGAGTAAGGGTTTGACGGTAGTGCCTATATCGTTGTATAATAAAGGCGGCCTGATAAAGGTCCAACTCGCAATCGCGAAGGGTAAAAAGAACTTTGATAAGAGAGAATCTATTAAATCGCGCGACCTTGATAGGGAGGAGCGACGAGGGGAGGGTCAGTAGGAGTTAAAATATATAGTACTGTTCTGTACCAGAATTTTTTCCAGCTACGCTAGAAAAAACTTCTGGCACGAATATTGCTATAGAGCTCCAGCAATATTCGGGAATGAAAGGTTTCGATAGATACTGTATCGGACCTGTATGCATGCCGAGAATGAACATATCTCGTAAACTATTGTTCACTGCTTAACTGGCAACAGAACAGCATCAGTGAAGTCTCCATTTGCTAACGCATTTGGCTTCGCTCCAGCACTCGCCTAACTTTAGGTCCGTCTGGTGTCGCACTATCTCTTTGTTCGAGAGGGTAGACGCGGCATAATATATTCGAACTCAGGTATGTAGTGTGCGCTTCGACGCTACGCCGAAACAATTGAAGCTCGGACACGAATCGTTTTGTACGGTTTCGAGATTTTGTCTTAACAATTAAATCGTACTACGCATGGAGAAGTACTTGTTCGTGAGCATCTACACGGGGCTTCAACGCCCCCATTTCCACAAAAAAGAATTCCTGCATATTTCTATGCAGGAATTTTTTAGTACTTTTTCTTGGAAGCTAACTGGTAGAGAGTAGGTGTGTGCTGTTGTACTTGTTGTACAATTTGTTCATACCCCTTAAGGTCCTGGTATTTTTTACAATGATCCAGAAATACTCTTACTTGTTCTACAAGTTTCATCAAGCCATTTTCATTGGAAGCTTTGATATGGTGCAGCGCTATTTT
>JAIEON010000061.1 GCA_019750345.1 Patescibacteria group bacterium | reverse complement strand
AGCTGTAATTAATACAAAGTACCAACGAATACCCATTGGTCGAAATGCTGTAATCAATGCCGATTGACGAAGAATTTCATGGAGTACCACCCCTATACCTACGACTATTGCAGATACGAGACCTGCATGCGTGAGTGTTTGAAAGAACGAGAAACCATCTACTGCTGGATGTAATATGTTTGCGAGAAACAATACGGTCGGCGCAACGATATCAATAGCGGAATCCGCGACATGATGATGGTTTCCATGAAAATGCTGTGCTGTTTTTTTTGCTAAATAGATAGCCAGCAGTACCAACACGACTCCTCCAAGAAAAAGTACAGGATTCTCTCGAAGTTCCCACCCTATCGAAAGACCAAGTATGGCAATAAAGCCGATAACAACGGCACTGTAGCGACTGTAAATTACTGTAAGTGATGTTTTCATATTAATTGCGAATTATTTGCATTTGAGTATACTTATCTGTATGAGAAAAGCAATCCCTATTGATACAGAAACGATACTTCATGAGCACGGTTTCAAGGTTACGCCACTAAGAAGAATACTATTGGAGAAACTTTCTGCGTCTACTATCCCCTTAACTGTTCCAGTAATAATCCGTAAAGTAAAAACGGCGCGAGCAGACAGTGCAACAATCTATCGAGCACTGAACGCCCTAACTGACGCAGGTATTCTTACTTCGCACACTCTCCATAAAGACAAGCTCTCCTACTCGTTTGTAACAAATGACCATGGTCACCATATTGTCTGTGGTAAATGCCAGGCGATCGAATCTATCTCATTTTGTGTCAGAGGTATACACACCAGTGCCGTAGCGAAATCAAAATTATTTAGAAAAATATCAGGACATAATTTATCGTTTCTTGGAACTTGCAGAAAATGTGTCCGCGCGGTACGGTAATACATATGACAAAGAAAACAAAAAACACCGCACTATGGATCGTAGGAATTATTGTTGTAATAGCAGTAGTTGTACTACTGCTCGCAAATGCAGCGAAGAAACCTGGAAAATATGATGGACTTGCACAATGTTTAACTGATAGTGGTGCAAAGTTTTATGGAGCATTTTGGTGTCCTCACTGTCAGGCACAAAAAGCACTGTTTGGTAAAAGTGCAAAACTCCTTCCCTATGTTGAATGTTCACAAGCAGATGGTAAGGGGCAACTCCAAGTATGTATCGATGAAAAAATTGAAGGATATCCAACATGGCAATTTGCTGATGGTACTCGTGTAAGTGGCGAACAAACGTTTGCGCAATTGGCAGAAAAGACAAATTGTGAAATAGACGTTCAATAATATGGTTGAAATATTTAATACTCTTCTAGCAATAGGAGTACTTGCTCTGGGCGCATTCACCCTCGTAACAATCATACTGATGTGTCTAAAACACGATGCTCTCTCTACTATCTCAAAACATACCAGCCTTATCTTGCGAGTCATTCTTATAGGTTGTGCACTCGGCAGTCTTACGTACGAACTCGTATTTGGATATGCACCATGTTTACTTTGTTGGTATCAGCGCATGACACTCTTCCCTCTTGCAATTCTTGTCCTTACTGCAAATATTCGCACTAGTCGCCTCCTTCAGAACCAAGTGCTCATTCTCTCAGGTATCGGCTTTGTATTCTCACTTGTTCATAATTACATTGATATTTTCCCAGGAGGACCAGATATTTGCGGCTCAGGACCAAGCTGTCTGTTGCGCTATGTACACACTTTTGGCTTTGTGACTATCCCGCTTATGTCAGCAATTACCCTTCTCTCAGTGATTGTATTTACTCTTGTTGCGAGACGTTATCCCCAGAGTGTAGTTGTTTAAGTCTTTAAGAGCTCCTATACTGTAGTCAGATGTTCTTACACCTCATCAGTGTTAGCAAATTGCACATTTATCGGACGCTCTTTCACAAAATTTAGACAAAGCAAACACATAATCTCTCCATAACTCACGTACTCATACTCTCTCCACATTAAAGCCCGCTTATAAAAGTATTTTCTTTGCAGAATATTTTTATAAGCGGGCTTTCTCTGTTATATATTTAATTAGTATTCCTGCGAGCAAAAATGAAACTATTTTCCGAGGATATAATGAGTGATTAGCGAATCCCGCAGGGAAATAGTTTTATTGTTTGAGGAACAAGAAATATCCTTACGATAATAAAACTTTTTCAATCATTAGTTCCAAAGGTGTTCCTGTCTGCCACGCCTTTGCATGTGCTTGCAACAAACTCGCATACAAATTTTTATACTCCTCTTTAGTTCGAGGGTTCTTGAGCATCATATCTCGCACCTTCCAATACATAATTCCTAGTAATGCTTCTACGGGCTGAAGTGTCAACGCGTGTTGAAAATTCATCCACGAATCTTTTTTATTTGGAGTGATAATACTACTTGCAAGTGCAAACATATCATTCCCCTTTTTTGTAGATTTACTAGCTGGCTGTGTATGAACTACTGCTCCATATTTTTTGAGTGTAGTGATAGTACTCGCAGGTAGTACAAATTCTTCAAACAAAAATACTGTAGGACTTGCAGCAAGTTTCTTTGCAAAGAGTACATCCAGATCCGCAAAGGACTGCTCAAGCATAAACTGTATATGTATCACCGGTGGAGTACTGCTGAACAATGAAGGATACAAATACTGTTCCAACTCAACAATACTCATCGAGATATCATTGAGTACTACAACATCAGAAACATCAGAAACAAAAGAGCTGGTGTGTTCCTTGCGAAATGATTTAGTATCAGAAACAACTACAACCAACATTACAGTATTTTAGGTACTTTCTTCTTGTATTCAGTATAGTGGTCTCCGTATTTTTCTGTGATGATTAATTCATAGCGCTTAAACAGCATATTAGAAACAATGTATCCCAAAACAGTGAGGCACAGAAATATTGCTGAGCCACTAATAGCTGCATATCCTGTAACCAAAATTACTAAACCCAAGTGAGTTGGGTTACGCATGAGTCGATAGGGTCCGTGTATAAAATACGGATGCTGAGTATCTTCCCCTCTTTGTCGGAAATGACTTGAAGTACGCTGTGCCCAGACAATGAGTAGTGGTCCGAGAATAAAACAAGATATCGCAATAGTTTGCCCAAATCGTATTGGTGCATCAAAACCAATAATACTGTCAGCCAGAAGCCCAACAATACTAAAAAGATAGTAGGCAAAATATGATCGAGCCAATGTTGTATGAAGTTTAGTGATGAGATGGTCCATAACTATAGTATACCAATTTTGTGCTATTTGAGCTCGTCGAGCCGGTGCCCCACCCCCACAGACACAGTTAACGGTACTTCTTTACTATCGACCACGATAGGTGAGACATCTAATACACTTATCATTGCATCTCGTATAATCTGTTCAACCTCAGGTGCGTGATCTTCATCAACCTCATAGACCAATTCATCGTGAACCTGTAGGACAAGCTCAGTAGTATGGTCTAGTTTCGCGACACTTAACGCCTTGGCAACAAGAGGAATCGCGAGCTTAATAACATCTGCCGCTGAACCCTGAATAGGCGCATTTGATGCCATACGCTCAGCAATAGCTCGTACAAAGGGTGCACCTGAAGTAATTCCTGGGAAATATCGACGGCGCCCAAAGAGTGTAGTGGTGTACCCCATTGTCTTTGCTTGTTCTTTACTATTTTCAAGATAGGCAGTAACCGCAGGAAAGGCTGCGAAGTAGTCTGTATAAAATGTTTGTGCTTTTTCTCGAGTAGTTCCAAGATTTTTTTGAAGTGCACTGACTCCCATACCAAAGAGTATGCCAAAGTTCACCACCTTAGCAGCTCTTCTCATATCAGCAGTCACCTCATCGAGAGATACGGCGAACATTGAAGCAGCTACTGTAGTATGTACATCATTTCCCTGCTTGAAACTGTCTATCAGTTTTTCATCTCCTGAAAGAATAGCCAACATGCGAAGTTCGATCTGAGAATAGTCGCTGCCAATAAAAACTTTTCCTGGTGCCGCAATAATGCCGTGTCGAATATCCTTACCTGAAGCTTTGATCGGGATATTTTGCATATTTGGATTCGCCGAAGAGAATCTGCCCGTAGTAGTGCCATGCTGGAGAAATGTCGCATGTACTCTCCCATCGTCTTGTACATGACTCAGTAATGATTCTACATAGGTACTGAGAAGTTTTTGGATTTCTCTATATTCCAAGATCATCCCAACAACAACGTGATCATCTCGCAGACCTTCAAGTGTCTCAGCGTTAGTGGTGAATGCTCCACTAGCTTTTTTCTTACCTTTTGGTTTGAGTCCGAGTGTCGTAAACAATAATTCAGAAAGTTGTTTTGGTGAATTGATATTAATAGTTGCCCCAGCCGTCTCACGTATTTTGAGTTCAATACCATCGAGTGTCGTTTGCATAGTTTTCGCAAGCTCAGTGAAATACGTTTGATCAATCATCACCCCTACCTCTTGCATATGCGCAATAATAGGAATAAGTGGTTGTTCTATTTTTTCATACACTTCATAGAGTGATCGCTTTTTTAATTCTTCCTCAAGACTTATTCTCGCTTCAGCTAGTGTCTTTTTGCGCGTTCTCTCAAGAATCATTTCGAGTGTCGGATTAGTTTGCTCTGAATATAATACCCACAACATAATAGACGCTTCACGAAGTAGTGTCGGATCAACATCTTCTTGTGCAACCTCTGGTGCAAAAGTAAATAATCGCTTAACTCGAGGTATCAAACTCGAAAACTCATATCGAGCAAAGGTTTCTCGAAGCACTTCTTCTTGTACTGTTTCTTTAAATGAAACTTCTGGTAGAGCAAACGTTACTGGCGCATCACGACGAATAGTCGCAAGGGTTTTTGAGAAAAATGCATCATCTTTGTGTTCCTTCAACAATCCAATAATACGCGGAGTTAATCCGACATCTCGAAGCAACTGTTCGTCTTTTTCCATCGCCTTATACAGTCCTTCGATAGAACCAAACGCGGTAATAATAGTGGTCGCTGTTTTCTCTCCAATACCAGGCACACCAATAATATTGTCCGACGGGTCACCCCGGAGTCCTTTATAGTCCACTAATTGCAACGGTTTGAAACCGTAGCGATCCATCACTGCACTCTCATCATACAAAATAGTATCAGTGACACTTTTTTTTAACGTGAAGACCTGCACTTTTTTTCCTTCTACAAGTTGCAACGTATCCATATCCCCTGAAGCAATCACAATAGTTAAGTCCGGCGCACTCTTATACTGTTCAACGAGCGTACCAATAACATCATCAGCCTCGAATCCTTCAGCATCCAAACACGGTATACCAAATGCGGTAAATATTTCACGCGATACTACGATCTGAGAAATAAGTGCGTCGTCTGTTTTTGTACGAGTCCCCTTATACGCATCGTACGAAAGATGTCTAAATGTTGGCTTTGGTAAATCATATGCTGCGACGATTATGTCTGGTTTCAATTCTTCCATGATGCGCATGATCATAGAAGCAAGTCCGTAGAGTGCCCCTGTAGGCACCCCGACACTATTAGTAAACGATGGGAGTGCATGATACGCGCGATGAATAATAGCGTGCGCATCGAGGATAACGAATGTTCGGTTGTTAGGATTTTTTTTCATAGTAATTTTTCTCACTGATATGTCTCCCCTTGTCTGTATGAGAGATATTCAACCAACGAGCATTACTTGGAAGTGCTTCTTTAATTCTCTCGGGCCATTCAATAATAATGAGTGTGTTGGGTTGCTCTAGTAGTTGCTCAAAGCCTAGTGGACCAAGCTCTACAAGTGACTCTATTCTATACGCATCAATGTGCACCAAATGAGTAAAGAGTCCTTTTGTTGGAGTATAAAACTTTGCAATAACAAACGTAGGACTCACGACTGTTTCTTGCACACCAAGAAGTTGTGCGAGGGTCTTGGTAAGCGTTGTTTTCCCTGCTCCTAAATCTCCTTCTAGCGCAAGCACAGTTGCACCAATAGACTGAGAATCCAGCGACGAAAGGATTGTATCAGCTATATACGGCAACTGCTCTTCTGTATAGTCTTCGTTCATAGAGGGATTCTAGCACAAAAAAGCCGCGTTAGACGCGGCTTTTTTGAAGTACTAATCAGTGGTAATTGATCAGTTATTATACTTGTTTTTGTTCTTCTTTTTTCTTATAGAGATTTCTCCCAATCAAGATGAGTGCAAGAATTACAAGGATAAGAAGCAACCATTCGAGCAATGTGTCCGGAAGGAATGAACCAAATCCAACAACACTTGCACCGAGCACTGTAGGACACTCATCAGAAACAGTAATCAATGAATACGCAATTGCATCTTCTTGAGCACGAGTAACTGGGTTTGTGTATACAACAGTTGCAGTCATCACCGTAAGATTTCCTCGTACAGCGTATTCGTTTACACGAGCACGTACTGTGACTGTTCCTTCTTCACCTGGCTGCACACGACCAATGTCGAGTGTGACAATGTTGTCGATAGCATCAAAGTTCCCACGATTTGCTCCAGTATACGTAAGCTCCTTTGGAAGCGCGATACGGAGAACTGTGTCTTCTAATGTAAGAGCACTGATGTTACGGTAAGAGACAACGTATTCCATTTCTCCTCCTACACACATGTGATCATATGCACTTTCTACACGAAGCTCTAAGAGTGAAGCAGTGCTTTCTGCGGTAACACTGTCGCGGATAGTTTGCACTATTACACGAGTAGGTTGAGTTACTACTGTTGTACCTTGCACTGAGTTTGTTGTGCGGAACGATACAATAGAACCATATGCTGTACCGTTCTTGTTTTCTACCACCGCACGGTAGTAGTATGTTGTTCCTGGTACAAGACCATTTACAACTTCTCCATAAGGCACACTACTACTTCCAGACCCAACACTTTTTGATCCAGTGCGGTATCCGAGAGCACTTGATACTCCCCATTCGAACCATGCAGTAGTAGAACCACTATCAATGTTTGGCACAGCAATACCATTTAGTTGCGCTGAAGTTGAACCAAAGATTGTAGCAATAGTTGTGATAGCTTGAGGGCGTGAATTATTATCATCATTCACGTTGATACGGATTGATGCTTCGTCTTCACAGCCATTTCCTTCTACTACCAAACGGTATGTAGTTGTACTATAAGGACTTACTGACATTGAACTGTTCTTACTCTTACTTGACCCATTGATTTCTACACGATCAGCACCTGTTACTTTCCATGAGAGAGTAACTGACTGTCCGCGATCAATAGAAGTACGAGATGCTTTGAATGAATCAATATCACATTGATCACTGTTGTTATTGTCATCTTCATCAACAGTGATACGTACTGTTGCAGTACCACCATTTGGGTAAGCTGTAAGAGTATATGTTTTGTCAGAAGTAGGACGTGCTGTTGCAGTACTATCTGCATCGAGATTGCCACTGAATGAAGTTACGCGAACATAATCACAGTCAGTAGTGTTCCAACGAAGTAGTGCTGAGTCTCCTTCATCAATTGAAACAGAACTTCTTCCATCGACAGTAAATGAATCGATTTCACACTGATCGTTTGAAGGACCAGTACTATTGGATTCATTATTATCTGTTGGAGACGAACATCCTGGATCACTCGGGTAGTCAACAAGTCTGTCTCCGTCGTTGTCGATACCGTCGTTACATTGATAGTTCTGAGTCGGAGGAGTAACTGGATTTGATACCAAGAAACGTGCCACGATCACACCTTGTTCACCTGGATTTACTGTACCAACAGAAAATCCTGATCCAAACAATGCGTCTTCGTCAACACTGCGACATCCACCGTTGGCACTAGTCTGCCAACATGCAGCGTTACTACCAGTCATGTATGCGAAAGGTTGTGCGTTTGTAAGAGTTACAGAAGCACTACCACTTGCGCCACTAACACTTCCAGAGAAGTATGCCGCTGTACCGTTACGACTCGGTGAGAGTCGAACAATACCCTGCTCAGGTGTTGAGCCAGTGTTTTTATAATAAATGTGTACTGCGATCACATCTCCTGGACGTGCTGTAGTACTTGATTTCCAACACCCGTTGATACTCCCCGCTGAACACGGTGAAGTAGAAGCATTGGTGACTGTAATAGTCGACATCGCTCCCGGTGAGTTGAAACTTGCTTGTGCACTAGAGACAATCATAAAGATTGCCATCAAGGACACAAACAGTGAAATAATTGTTTTTTTCATTTTTTTTCTCTTTCCTCTAATAATTAATTGTTACCACTTTTTAGTCCTTTATATTTTGTATACAGGGCTAAAAAATAGAGAGATGACAATGACTTCATCGCCATCTCTACTTGTTTGTACAGTAAGTACTTTAATACACACGATTAGGAGATACTGGTAAACGATAGGTGTAACCAGAATTTCCTGTATTACCACCAGTATTGTTTCCATTACCCCAGATTGTTCCGTCTCCAGAACCTAAACCTGCTCCATTAGAGTTGTTTCCATAGTATGGATTAGGATAAGATCCTGATCCTCCTTGCCATGGAGTTTCTGTAACAGGAGGTTGATACGGTGGGCGACCAGGACGGTCAGGGCGTGTCCATGTTGGACGCACATTCTGTCCGTAATTAACAGTTTGATTGTTTTGTTCAAACCTAATACCTCTGTAAGTGTTAACACCATTAAACCAAGTGTTAGCACCCTTGAAAGCAAGATCAATGTAGTCAAGAGCATCTCTTTTTTGACGGACAATAATCTCTTGTGGACCATTATTCGCGTACTGCGTTTGCATCTGTTGTTGCTGTTGCATAACAGGTTGTTGTACATACTGTATCTGTTGGACAGGTGGAGTATAAACAACTTGTTGCACTTGAGGTTGAACCTGAACGGGTGCTTGAACGTAAATGATTTGTGGAGCAGGAGCCTGAACAATTTGAGACTCTACTCGTCTCTCAATAATTCGTTCACGCGGTTGAGTAGCTTCTGCTACATAGTCATCTGGTTCTTCATCTACAACAGCCAACATTTGAGTCTCTCCTGGATAAAGATTTCCACAATCACTAAGTGTCCAAGGTATTCCTTGATAGGACCCTTGGTACTCATTTGGTCGTGAATATCTTCCCCAAAAAGATAGCTCTCCTGTGGTTTTAGAAATTCTTCCTACACTTTTTAAATAGGTTCCAGTAGGAATTTTTTCCCAACTAGTTCCGTCAATAATTTGCTGAGGACTTTTTCCTGGAAATTTTTTTGCAAAATATTCCAAGTAATGTTTTTCAGCGGTAGGATTCCATCCAGTGTTGTCTCTTTTAACAAGAAGGTTTTTGATCTGCCCCTTAAAAGAAGATAAACTTGGCGAACGTGACAGCGAGAATGCGCTGTAATTACTTTTTTGTGCTTTCGCGTATGTTGAAACGATCATTCCGATCGCAAGTACAACAAAGAACATTTTTTTCATAATTAAAGTGTTTTAAATAAGAAATTGAATTTAAGTAAATGGTATCACGAATGATTAGAAATGTCAATAGCACCCTAATAGAAAAAGGCCGTACTCATAACGAATACTGCCTTATAATTTTGTGACTAATACTTCATACCCTGGCTTTGATTTTGTAGTACAGCTCCACCACCAAGTCCTAAATCTGATCCACCACCAATAACACCATTCATCCCCCCTATTCCCAGAACACGGGCACCGGTTTGGAGGATACCTCCGCCAATCATAACAGCTTTTTCAAGACCTCTTCCATCACCTTTCGGTTGTTTTGGAGCTTTTTGAGTTGGTTGTTTTGATTGTGGAGAATTACTAGCGTACTGTGGCTGAGCGAATTCTTGTGGTTTAAGGTAATACGTAGCATAGGAATTATATTTTTTTAAATATACACCTTCGTACATCATTACCGTATCTCCCTCCATTGGACCAAATTGAAGCCACTCCAGTTTATTTTCCTTTGCAACTGAGGTGGAATAATTTTCCTTAGGAATGTCCTTACTCTTAAGAACTTTTATAGTAGCTTCTTTCCATACAAAATCAGGATTTTTCTGATTTTTGAAAACAAGTAAAATGTGTTGACGATCATTTTCAGTTATCACTGGTTTTACAAATCTTTGTGCATTTGTAGTAGTGAAAATGAAAAGTGAGATTACGGTTACAAGTAAATTTTTCATGTTTTTTATATTAAGTTGTGAATGTTATGTGCTTATTTCTTAATTAAATCATAGCACATTATATATAAAAAGTCAAGCATATCCTACTATTCAATATAAGAAGTAGGACAAAAAAACCTTTTACTTGCTATACTAAACCTACTATGCAATTTGATGAAGACCAACAACTCAAACGCCTCAAAGACCTCCGTGAAAGTGAAGAAGAGGACCTTGTGGCATTACTTGCTCGAGATCGTTACGGTATTGAATCAATTGATCTTTCTTCCCAACCAATCGACAACGACGCTATTCGTACACTGACTGAAGAACAGGCTCGAGAACTAGATGTTGGTCCATACAACTTAATCGGTAAAAAACTTTTTCTTGCAGTGCGCTCCCCTGCCAACCTGAGTGCTATTAAGGCAAAAGAAATTCTCGAAGCAAAAGGCTACGAAGTAATCTACACTATGGCGAGCAAAAAAAGTATTGAGAAAGTTTGGAGTCGCTATTCTGATTTGTCGTTTGCTACTACGAGTCGTTCTGGTGGTCTCGATGTTAGCCCTGATGTCTTAGCTG
>JAIEON010000063.1 GCA_019750345.1 Patescibacteria group bacterium | reverse complement strand
GGTATTCAAAAGTCTTAAAGGAGTAATAGAGGTAGTACCCGGTTATATGGGTGGGGATGTTCCTAATCCTAGTTATGAAGAAGTTTGTACGGGTACCACTGGTCACGCTGAAGTAATCAAAGTGTATTACGACAATACTATTATTTCGACCGACGACTTACTTGATATTTTCTTTGCGACACACGACCCGAGTACACTCAATCAACAAGGTAATGATATTGGTACACAGTATCGCAGTAGTATTTTTTATACGCATGACCAGGTACCACACTCTCTCGGTGGACCAACTGATAGTCCAGACGATGATGTGCCTGGTGCAATAGAGCGTGCAATCAATCGAGCGCAAGCAACTTTACCTGAGAACAAGATAGTGGTTACTGCGGTGGTATCTGCGACAGAGTTTTATCCTGCAGAAGAATATCATCAGAACTACTATGCAGAACATTCAACGGCGCCCTATTGTCAGATCGTGATTAGTCCTAAACTTGAGAAATTACAAAAGAAATTTGCCGACAAACTCTTAGAGTAGGTATTTTTGTCTTCATTTTTATTTCATCTCGGTGTTGTAGACTTGGGAAATGCAGAATGTATTATCTCCATTACAAAGAGTTTGGTATACTACTAACACTATGAAATCATCCTATGACCCGGAACACATCACGTATTTTGCGGAGACGGATTTTCGTAATCAACAAACTCGTTTCGGAATAAAAAGCCGTGATCGTACTCGCCACATGTATGTAATAGGGAAATCCGGTGTGGGTAAATCTACGATGCTTGAAAACATGGCAATCCAAGACATCTCACATGGCGAAGGGGTAGCAGTACTCGATCCTCACGGAAGTTTTGCAGAAAAGATGCTTGATTATATTCCGAACGAACGCATCAAAGATGTGATTTATCTTGCACCATTTGATACCAACTATCCAATTTCGTTTAACGTTTTGGAAGATGTTGGTGCTGACAAGCGTCACTTTGTGGCGTCAGGCTTGATGAGTACCTTCAAAAAAATCTGGGTAGATGCCTGGAGTGCTCGTATGGAATACATCCTGAACAATATCCTTTTGGCATTGCTTGAATATCCTGGAGCAACACTGCTTGGCGTGAACCGCATGCTTTCTGATAAAGTATTTCGTAACAAAGTCGTTGCGACCTGTACGGACCCTGGTGTGAAAGCGTTTTGGGTTGAAGAGTTTGCTAAATATGGCGAACGATATATGCAAGAAGCCGGTGCTGCTATTCAAAACAAGATTGGGCAGTTCACTGCGAATCCATTGATCCGTAACATTATTGGTCAACCAAAATCAAGTTTTGATATCCGTACGGCGATGGATGAACAAAAGATTTTGATCATCAACTTATCAAAGGGACGTATTGGTGAGCAAAACACAAGCTTGTTGGGTAGTATGATTATCACCAAGATATATCTTGCGGCGATGAGTCGAGCAGATGCCACACCGGAACGTATGAGTCAGCTGCCAAACTTTTATTTTTATGTTGACGAATTCCAATCATTTGCCAACGAGTCATTTGCCAACATTCTTTCTGAGGCTCGTAAGTATAAACTTGCGCTTATTATTGCACACCAGTATGTAGCACAGATGGAAGAAAGTGTCAGAGATGCAGTATTTGGTAACGTAGGAACTAGTATTTCATTTCGAGTAGGACCGATGGACGCAGAGCTTCTCGAAAAAGTATATGCACCTCAATTTATGGCAAATGACATTATCAACCTCGGTATGGCGCAGATTTATTTATCACTCATGATCAATGATATGGGGTCTGCCCCGTTTTCTGCTCGGACAATACCGCCATTCCCTCGACCAACTATTACGTATCGTAATGATGTAATTGAATGGACACGTGAATCCTACGCTAGTCCAAAAGAACTCGTAGAAAATAATATTAGAGAATGGTATGCAGAAGATGCAGATACAGGAGGAGGGAATGATTCAGGACGCAAACTACGCATGGCAGATGGTAGTGTGCCTCAGCAGTCACTTAAACCAACAGGAGCAAGTGCGCCGTACAATCCTGACGCATTAGCAAAAATAGAAGCAGCAAAAATTGCCCCGGTAACTGCACCCACCCCGGTATCTCGTACAGTACAACCAAAAATATATACCCCTAAACCTGATCCAATACTTAAAACAAAGACTCCAGTTATTGAGCATCAAAATAATGAAGTTGTGTTACCTCAGTCATCTGTACCACAGCCAGTAGTAGTTCCCACGAAGGTTGCGCCGGTATTTTCTAAACCACTCGTTCGTACACCAGTAACTATAAAAAAACCATTTATTGGGGTATTTAAAAATACTTCTCAGACTATGGTACAGAAACCTCAAAATGTTGTTGCTGCGGAAATGCCAGTAGAGTCTTCTGCGTTGTCTTCATTACTATCTTCACTTGATCAACAAGCCAGCGGGATAACTAAACCAGCACCAGCTATTACCAATACTTCAACACGTTCTACTGCGCCATTTACTGGAGAGAAAACGCTTCGTGAAAGTATCCCTGCCGTGAAAGTTTCTGAACGAGGTCCAACTGAAAAAAATAAAGATTTATTAAAAGCAGCACTTCAAGATATTCTTAAAACTAACCCCAAACCTAGTACAACTCCTCTGCCAATAAAATCTACACTACCTCCTACAGCGGCCGCCCCGCAACAAACACAACAAACATTTACTCCTCGGGCACCGAGCCCTTCTCCTGTTGAATCACCGGGAAACGAGATCAGTACACAGGCACTTCAAAAACTATTGGAATAAGTATGAAGTACTTCTTAGCCACATTGATCTTAACGATCACTTTGCCCCTTGTTGCGCAGGCTGAAGTACAAATAAACGAAATCGCCTGGATGGGTGTCTCTGGTACCAATGGACAATATGGTGAATGGTTTGAGCTGTATAATTCTGGAAATGAACCAGTAGATTTGTCTGGATGGAAATTATATAAATCCGGTGGAGAAAAACTTATCTATACATTTTCTGGCACTATAGCTTCGGGTGAATATTATATTGTTGAACGTATCACCGCCAGTGTGCCAGATCCTTTAGTAGGAATAGGGAATGAAGCTGGGGCATTTGGTAGTAGTGGATTTGCAAATACAGGCGAATTTTTAGTATTAAAAAATAGTGAAGGAATAGTTGTACACACTATCGACCAATCTTCCGGTTGGAAAGCGGGAGATGCTACAACCAAAAGCACTATGCAGTATTCTGGTGCTGGGTGGATTACCGCAACCCCAACTCCTGGTCAACTAAATAGTAGTGTAGCGACTGTTCCTATTGTTGTTGAACAAAAAAATACTACTGACAGTAATCCTTTATATAGTACTCAACAAGGTGATCTTGGGGGAGTACGAACAAAAGAATCGCAAGAAAAAATATTGCCATTACTCGTCAGGGCACGTAAGGATCCCCATATAGATTTTACTTTTCCAACAGTGGTCTATACTGGCAACATCTATGATTTTGTAGGTGCGGTAACCTTGGAATATACGACACCGAGCAATGGTGTGTTTGTATGGAATATGGGAGATGGAACAATCATTCGTACTACAGAAAATACTCCCGTCCGACACACCTATCGATATGAAGGAATCTATACAGTAACCTTGTCATATTTTCCTACTGATCGTTATGGTAAGGCCGTGATTTGGGCGACGAGTACAGTGATTGTTCATAAAGCTGATATTACGATTGGTATATTAGATAGTAGTACATTGAGTATAAAAAATAATTCTAACACTCTTGTTGATTTATCTTATTGGGTTATTACTACTCCACACGGTGCGGGTGCAGTTCCTGACATGACACTTCTTGCCCCTGGTGCCACTATTGCGTTGTCGACTCAGACGCTATCTATTGGACCACTCTCTCGTGCTACTTTGGCAACTATTAACGGCACAGTTGTGGCTAGTACAAATAATAATACTGTCACCACAGTACATACACAAAACAATTCATCCCGTGTGCTTTCTTCAAAAGTGGTCCCGTATAGTGTGCCATTAGAACCACTTAGTGTGCCTCAAGAATATGAAGCTGATGATATACTGCATACTAAAAACTCCACCAAAAATATTCTTATCGGCGGAGTAATAGTTGTATTACTTGGTTCATTATTGTTCCTTGAACGCTTTATTGCGTACCGAGAGTAGGAGAAGTTTCGACTTGAGTTTTGAGAGTATTACTCGAAGTATTACCTTGAACATTTACTGTTGTTACATCGTTTGAAATGTTATTGATTTCTTTTGTAAGGATTTTTACTTCTTCTTTTGATACTTGATCAAGTGCTTCGTTTACAGTACGAAGTGCTGCGGTAATACCACTTTCTGGTACGGGGGTAGTTTCGATTTCATCAGCAGAAACTTTTGAGCGCATCATCATAGTAGATGCTGCGGCAGGTGCACTGTCGTCACTTCGTGCCTGTAAGCTCCCTCGACTTGATTTGAGTGATTGTTCAAGGGAAGCTGTTACGGTAAGCGCAGTATCAGGAGATGCTTCACTTAATACGGTAAGTTCTTTTGAAAGCTCTTGTACATGAACTGAAATTGCTTGCTTTGCTTTCTCTTGTTTTGCTTGTGTGAGAGTGTTTGATGCCGCGAGTGTTTTGATTTCATTAACACGGTTTTCGATACGATTCTTTTGCCACACTACTTTTTCTTCTGGTGTTTTTAAGAATGCACCCTTTACTTCTTCATTTACATTTAATTTGAATGAGTACAGAGGATCTCCAGGAAGCGCACTGTCGGCGATTGCACTAACACTTCCTCCTACGAATACCACAAAGAACATGGCAGAGAGTGCCATACGTAATCCGTGCTGAACACCTCTAAAGAATAGTGACGGCACCGGAGCCGCAACTTGTGTCATCACGAGGCGAGCAGCGTGAGAGCGAATCAAACCACGTTCTTCGTTAGAAAGAGTGATGGATTTGAGTTTCTTTAGTTGTTCAAGTTTATTTTCCATAAAAGGGTTATAGTATTTGTGAATCTGTGTACCGACCTCGTAATTTCTTTATAATACGGTGTATTTGTACCGTCATTGCATTTACGCTTTTGCCATAGAGTGTGGCTATTTCTTCGATAGGCTTTTCTTCCGCGAAACGGAGGAACATTATCTGTTTGTCGTCTTCGTTCAGTGTGTCGAGAATAGTACGAACAGTTTGTATATCATCTTGGCGAAGGACTTCATCCGTGACAGCGTAGCTGCCAGGGTCGTAGCCTGCATCTAGTAATGAATCCAGGGAGGATGACTTTGATTTCTTGTAGTAGTCCACCAGAGCGTTCTTGGCAGCCCTGTAAAGGAATGCTTCGGGGTATTCAATGGTATTTCCACGAGTTAGATAGAGCCACGTTTTGGTAAACGTATCCTGGGTAATGTCGAGGGCGGTTGCTCGGTCGTTTACTCTAAAGTAAATAAAGCGAAAAATCGCGTCCTCATAAGCTTGTATCATGTCAAAAAAAACTTCTTCGGTCTTCTTTTGTGACGATTCAGAGTCTTGCACCTTACAAGTATACACGCTCATATACTGGTTTAAAAGGCTTTTTGGGCATTATAGGGATACAGGCTATACTGAGAACTATGAAAACACAGAAAACAGTAGCAAATATCATAGTGGTAGGGGCAGGATTTGCAGGTGTTGCGGTAGTAAAAACGCTCCTTAAGACTCATGTAAATGCCAAAATTACTGTAGTAACAGACAAAGACTACATGACCTATTACCCGAGTTTGTATGGACTAGTAACAGATGCCAATCAGTCTGAGGCTGCTTTTCCGCTCACTAGTATTTTTCCAGAACGAGTTCATATTCTCCGGGCAACGTTTTCTAGGGTCGACCACGAACGCCGAGTTGTGATAGCGCTACACAAAGGAGTGGAGACACTCTTACCCTATGATTATGTAGTTGTGGCACTGGGAAGTGAGGTAAATTATTTTAATATTCCAGGACTCAAAGAGCGATCATTTAGTTTCAAATCTGTTGATTCGGCACTCGCTCTCAAGGCTCATTTTGAAAGTGTATTAGCAAGTGCAAAGACACTCGAAAAAAATGATGCTGTTGCTCGATTACATACTCTTGTTGTCGGAGGAGGCCCCTCAGGATTAGAGGTTGCAGCAACGCTTAAACACTATCTTGTTAAACGAGCAAAAATTCATGGTATCGATAGTTCTTTGGTGACAATAGATTTGATTGAGGCTTCTTCTCGGTTACTTCCTACAATGAGTGAAAAAATTTCTCGTATTGCTGAAGCGCGTATCCGCACTCTGGGGGTAAATGTGTTTACTAATCGAGCACTGCAATCAGAAGACATCGATGAAGTAGTGTTAAACGATATGGAAGTAAAAACAGGAACCGTCATATGGACTGCTGGTACCTCTATTAATAATGAATATTCTACAATATCTGGAGTCACTCTGAGTGAAAGAAAACGTGTAGTAGTGACAGATTATCTAACACTTCCTACAGATGATCGAGTATTTATTGCTGGAGATGGTGCTGCAACAGAGTATAGTGGACTAGCTCAAACTGCAATTCATAACGGAAAGTATATTGGAAAAACGATTACTCGAATGATAAGAGGAAAAAATCTCACTCCTTACAAACCACACGTACCAACTTTTGTCATTCCGATAGGGAAGAACTGGGCACTGTTTTCTCACCAGTCTATGCTATGGTGCGGAGTGTTACCGAGCATACTTCGTCGATTGATCGATTGGCAGTATAAGTGGAGTATCACTAAATAACATGACAAATAATAATAACGAAACAAACTGGAACAATGTAGCGCACTGGTATGACAACTATCTCAAAGGGGATGATACCTATCAGGCGAAAGTAATCGCACCGAATTTGGCTCGGATGCTCGCCCTATCTCCGACTGATCGAGTACTTGATGTTGCTTGTGGACAGGGTTATTTTGCTCGCCTTATTGCTGAAATGGGTACTACTGTTGTAGGAGTAGATAGTTCTTCTGAGCTTATAGAACTCGCTGCGCGTATCGCTCAAACGAATGAGAGTTATCGAGTGGGGGACGCAGAAAAGTTGCCCACAATGAAGCTTGGAACATTTGACGCAGTATTTTCTGTATTAGCATTTGAAAATATTAAAAACATTTCAAAAGTTCTCGAGGGTATGAATGATTGTCTAAAAAATGCAGGGAAGGTAGTGCTTGTATTACTTCATCCCGCATTTCGTATTCCTCAACACAGTGATTGGGGGTATGACATGAAGGCTGGTATTCAATATCGCAAGACTCAAAAATATCTTTCTGAAGTTGCGATTCCTATCGAACTTACTCCACATAATAAAGGTGGAAAGAAAGAAGTCACGACCACCTTTCACCGATCGCTGCAGTGGTATGTCAAAGCATTTCGTAATGCAGGATTCGCTATTACAAACCTCGAAGAATGGATCTCACACAAGAAATCTGATGCCGGTCCTCGACAGGTTGCCGAAGATGCTGCTCGTAAAGAAATCCCGATGTTCATGGCGATCGAGCTTCGAAAGATTAGTTAGTTTTCGAAATCTTTTTTAATGTGAGTGGAATTTGTTTAAAATCTTTCAGCAGTTCCTGGCGCAAACCTCCGTTGTAGAGTGCTGCTGCGGGGTGATAGAGTGGTAAGAAATACGTGGTAGCAATACCGGGTATTTTTTTGTTTATCAGTTTACCATGTGCACTGGAGATTTTTTCTTCCGGAAAGAAATTACTCATCGCATGACGACCCAAGAAGACAATGAGTTTCGGGTTGATGAGGGTGAGTTCTGCCTCGAGCCATGCTCGACATGCTTCTTTTTCTTCGGGGAGTGGGTCGCGATTGTTTGGTGGGCGATATTTTACAACGTTGGTGATATACACGTCTGATTTTGCGAAATCATGCCGCGCACCGTCCGTTGAAGCGCGGCCGCGTGTCATCCCGATACTTCCTAACATTTCATCTAGGAATTTCCCGGCTGCACCAATGAATGGTTTACCTTCAAGATCTTCTTTTTTACCCGGTGCTTCACCTATAAAAACAATATCGGCTATAGGACTACCGTCACCAAAGACCGCTTGAGTTGCTGTGGTCTTAAGATCACAGGTATTTGCGTCATCGTATTTTTGATGTAGTTTAAAAAGCTTTTGCGCAGGCGTCATTAGTTGAAGTATAACAGCAGTACCTATATTCATGATATAATTTTTGTACATGAAGTATTCTCTTAAAAGAGGTTTTACACTTATTGAACTCCTTGTTGTTATTGCTATCATAGGTATCCTTGCTGCAGTTGTTCTTGCTAGTCTTAATTCTGCACGGGCAAAAGCTCGTGACGCAAGAAGAAAATCAGATTTTCGACAAATTGCCATAGCAATGGAATTGTGGAAGGATAAATATGGAGTATATTATACCGGAGGGCCATCTGGGACTGCTACTTGGAACAGTGACTGGTTTGCTGGTATGAGCTATCGACACGCTGAAAAAATGGTTACTGAAGGTTTTCTCCCGGCTATTATAATGGACGGATATTTAATCGATGCATCTGCTGATCGTTATACAGTATGGGCGAAGTTAGAAAAGCCTACAACTGCTGAGAGCGCAACTCTAGGGAACTGCTTTTATCATTCGTTCGATTCTCACGGCTCCGCTCCTAATTATTGCTTTAACAACTCTTGATTTTTAGAACATTGTTATAAATGCTATACTGACTGATATGGGAATCAAATCGTTTTTAATGAAAAAAACCCTTCAAATGAAGGGCGTACCGAAAGAACAAGCTGAGAAAATCGCAGAAGCATTGAGTGAAAATCCACAACTCGCAGAGAGTTTGAAGACACTTGAAAGCAATCCAGAGATCAAAGCACTGTTTGAAAAGGTGCAAAAAGAAATCAAAGAGAAAGTTGATGGCGGTATGGCAGAACAATACGCTGCGGTAATGGTCATGGGTAAGTATAAAAGCGAGATTAGTAAACATCGCAATGAACTTGCTCCATTGATGCAACTCCTCGGAAAATAAGAAAAAGCGAAATGAATTAATTCATTTCGCTTTTTTTGTTAGGTTGGTACTAGATCCAGTGTAATTCTGATTCTATCTCAGTAAGAATAGTTTTATTTTTTATTCCTAAGAAGTAAAAATAAAGACTAGTTACGGTGAGTAAATAACTACTAAGAAATTGATACTCTTCTCTTTCAAATTCTTGAAATAGAACTGTAATAACTGCGAGAAAGAACAACATACTAAGAAAAGTAAAACCCTTCATTTTGAGCCAAGTATTACGGTGATGTTGTTCTTGTGATACTGTTTGTAACTTTTTCATAATTTTCAATTTTTCATACATTACAATTTATTATCGATTCTGTCAATTTAATAATAGGTTACTAATAATGACTTTTCAGCACTTTCTGGTAGTATGTAGGGACTATGGGATTATCAATTGGAATTGTCGGACTACCGAACGTAGGGAAGTCGACATTATTTAACGCACTAACAAAAAAAGGAGTACCAGCAGAAAACTATCCGTTTTGTACTATCGATCCGTCTGTCGGTATCGTCCCTGTACCTGATGAGCGACTCGACAAACTTGCGGCGTTTTCAGAAACCAAGCGCACCATTCCTGCGGCTATTGAATTCGTTGATATTGCTGGACTTGTAGAAGGTGCATCAAAAGGAGAAGGACTTGGAAACAAATTCCTCGCAAACATTCGTGAGTGTGATGCTATTTTAGAAATGGTACGCCTTTTCCCAATCGTCGGAGGAGGGAAAGAGATCGCTCATGTCTACGGATCAGTGGATCCATTGCGTGATATCAACGTCATCAACCTCGAGCTCATTCTTGCTGATTTTGAAACAGTGACCAAGCGCCGTACTAATTTAGTAAAAGAAATAAAGCGTGGTGACAAGGTTGCAATTGCCGAAGAAGAAGTACTTGCTCGTATTGAAGCAGCACTTGAAGCTGGGCTCCTCGCAAACACCGTGACTGAAATGACAGAAGATCAGGTGAAGATGGTAAAACAACTCAATCTTCTGACAACCAAGAAATTCCTCTACGGTCTCAACAAGCGAAGTGGAGCGAGTAATCTCGACGAAAGTGATGCTGAAAAGTTTAAGGAACTTACTGACACTATTATTGCAAGTGGGAGTGGGTACGTAGTCATTGATGCCAAGATTGAAGACGAACTCAAAGATTTCGAAGGAGAAGAAAAAGACATGATGCGCAAAGAAATGGAAGCGCATGATGACGGAGTAACCAACCTTATCGCCGAAGCCTACAAACTGCTCGGTCTTGAAATCTTTTTCACCACTGGGGTAGAAGAGACTCGTGCGTGGACTATTAACAAAAATAGTACAGCACCTATCGCTGGTACTGCCATTCATACAGACTTCAAGGAAAAGTTTATTCGTGCTGAAGTGGTGTTCTGGAGCGACCTTCTAGAATCCGGTTCGTATGCAAATGCTCGTGCCAAAGGGCAAGTCCGTACTGAAGGACGTGACTATATTGTTAAAGATGGGGATGTGATTGAGTTCAAGAT
>JAIEON010000066.1 GCA_019750345.1 Patescibacteria group bacterium | reverse complement strand
GTACAGCAATTGGTCTCGGCGCATCTGATATCCACATCGAACCAATGGAAAGCTCTGTTGAACTTCGATTCCGTCTTGATGGTGTACTTCGTGTGATTACACAGTTTGATGCCGCAACCTACAAGCAAATCAATACTCGTATCAAATTATTATCAGGACTCAAGCTTACCATCAACAGCAACCCACAAGACGGTCGCTTTAGCGCGTTCTTTAAACCACTTGAAGAAGAAACAGAAATTAGCTTTCGTACTTCAATGATTCCGGGGGCGTACGGGGAAAGTATTGTGCTCCGTATTTTGAATCCAAAAAGTATTCAAGTGCAACTTGATGAACTCGGTATTAGTGCTCCGTTGTACGAAATATTTATGAAAGAAATCAAAAAGCCTAACGGATTGATTCTCCTTACCGGACCAACAGGGAGTGGTAAGACTACTACCCTGTATGCTTTTTTGAAGAAAATATTTTCACAAGAATTAAAAATTATTACTATTGAAGACCCGATTGAATATCACATAGCCGGTATTACTCAAACACAGACTGACCACAAAAAGGGGTACACCTTCTTAGAAGGACTTCGCAGCGCGCTTCGTCAGGACCCAGACGTAATCATGGTCGGTGAGATCCGTGACTCAGAAACCGCAAAGATTGCAGTAGAGAGCGCGCTCACCGGACACTTAGTGTTTTCAACACTTCACACCAACAATGCTTCTGGTGTTATCCCTCGACTCATTGACCTGGATGTGAACCCGAAGATTTTGGTTTCTGCACTATCACTCTCTATCGCCCAACGCCTTGTTCGCACACTATGTCCAGAGTGTAAATACGAACGACCCGCAACCACAGAAGAACTCGCTCATATTACTCGTATTTGGGACGCTGCAATTGCTGAAGGTAAAAACATGGAACAATACGGCGTACAGAGAGATGTTACTACTCTCTGGGGAGTGAAAGGCTGTGAGCATTGCAATAGTACTGGTTACAAAGGACGTCTTGGTATTTTTGAAGCGATTCAAACAGATGAACGTATCGAGAGAATCATTATCGATAGTCCGAGTGAGCGAGATATTAAAAAAGTTGCCACACTACAAGGAACTCTTGATATGAAAGAAGATGGTATTGTAAAAATCCTTAAGGGACTTACAGACTTCGCTGAAGTAGAGTCTGTTGTGGATTTGAACGAAGACTAGAAATGGAGAATCCCCTACAACAATTGTTGTAGGGGATTTTTCTCATTCCTATTGGAACAAAAAATGCATAAATCTCTAAACAGTCCTTATAGAGACAGTGCTCTATAAGTAAAGCATATTTGTAGGATGGCCCCAGTCGAAACCAAAACGTCCTGCGCCGACACTTAGAACCTGTGGCTGACTGCTTAGAGATTTATATATTCTTTGTTGTGTTAGAATGTAGACAACCTTCATTGCTCTACGACTCTGAAGACATGATAGCATACCATTCTAAAATGTCAAGCCCACTTCCTATTCCCCCATTAGACGACCAATTTAGCGACAATGTTCTCCGCCCTAATTCTCTCGCTG
The DNA here is from genome assembly GCA_019750345.1 of Patescibacteria group bacterium. Taxonomy (GTDB): domain Bacteria; phylum Patescibacteriota; class Minisyncoccia; order Phycocordibacterales; family UBA9973; genus UBA4124. The sequence goes on along the minus strand of JAIEON010000066.1, from coordinate 8,892 downwards.
AATATATTGGTCAAACGCAAATAAAAAAGAACCTTTCAATACTTTTGGGAGCAGCAAAAGAGCGTGGTCACTCTCCAGAACACATTCTTTTTTATGGACCACCAGGGCTCGGCAAGACAACACTCGCCCATGTTATTGCAAAAGAAGTCGGAGCAAACCTTCGCGTGACATCAGGTCCAGCCATTGAGCGCGTCGGCGATCTTGCAGCAATACTCACTAACCTTCAACCGGGTGATATGCTTTTTATCGACGAAATTCATCGCCTCAATAAAACAATTGAGGAAGTCCTCTATCCTGTGATGGAGACTGGTAAACTCGACATCATGATTGGTAAGGGTCCGAGTGCGCGAACTATTCAACTTGAGCTTCCCCCATTTACATTGCTCGGTGCAACTACTCGTTTTGGTATGCTTTCGAGCCCACTTCGTTCTCGTTTTTCTGGTGGTGCGTTTCGTTTAGACTTTTATACTGATGAAGAAATTAGTACCATCATTGGTCGCTCTGCCGCGATATTGCGAGTGGTACTTCCTACAGAACTTCTCCCGAGTGTTGCGTCACGCTCTCGTAAAACTCCTCGAATCGCCAACTATCTTCTCAGACGAGTTCGTGACTATGCACAAATGCATAAAAAAGAGATAGACACAGATTCAGTTCGTGACGCATTTGAACTGCTCGGTCTCGACCACAACGGTCTTTCACAAAGTGACATTACTATTCTCGTCACACTTCGAGACAAATTTAATGGTGGTCCAACCGGAGTAAAAAACCTCGCTGCTGCGACCGGTGAAGACGAGGGCACTATCGAAGACGTTATAGAGCCATACCTCATACAACTTGGATTAATAGAGCGAACCCCACGAGGTCGTATTCTCACAGAAACGGGTCGTGACTATTTAACCAATGACTAGAATTCTCTCTATTGATCCTGGATATGACCGATGTGGTGCAGCACTGATTACAGTAGAGCATGGCAAACCGCAACTCGAAACATCAACCTGTATCACCACAAAAAAAACCGATACTCACTCGTTTCGATTAGCCTTTGTTTTCAAAGCTATACAAGCATTAATCGAAGAATGGCAACCAACACATATTGCTGTTGAAACACTGTTTTTTTCAGTCAATAAAACTACCGCGTTGAAAGTAGCTGAAGCGCGTGGAATTGTAGTGACACTCGCAGGACTCCACAATATCCCACTGATAGAACTATCTCCTCAAGAAGTAAAACAATCAATGACTGGTAGTGGGAACGCAAACAAAGCGCAGGTACAAAAAATGGTAGCACTGACTCTCGTACTGGACACTAGTAAACTTTTAGATGATGAAATTGATGCCATTGCAGTAGGATTTGCAGCAGCTGGTGCACTAAAGGTCTCCACCTGGCAATAATTATCCAATCTCCTACTTGCCAAGCAAAACAGTTTTTGATACAACTATGTTCATAACAATTATAAATAAAAGTAGTACATAACGTATGTCAGATGATATTGAGTTCGGGGGCCCAGATGAATTAACAGAGGAAGAGTTACCCGAAGGTATGAGCACAGTAGATGTTGATGCAGTAGACGAAGTTGATGACTCGGATACTCCAATCGATGACACTGACGTTTTACCTGTAAAACGAAGCCCACTTGATGAAGATGAGGAAGGAAAAGAAGACGAAGAAGAAGTAGACACTGAAGAAGCTTCTTACTTCTTTGATGAAGACAAAGGATTCGACGCTCGCTAAATAAAAAGAGCTCTCCCATATGGGAGAGCTCTTTTTATTTACTATTTTTGTTCAAAATTCAAACTAGCTGAATTAATACAAAACCGTTTTCCGGTACTCGTAGGACCATCATTGAAGACGTGTCCGAGATGAGCCCCACAGTGTGCACAGAGTGCCTCTACACGAGACATACCGTGAGTAGTATCCTCTACATACTCTACAGAATCAGTCCTTATTGGAGCGTCATATGATGGCCACCCTGTCCCTGAATCGAACTTAGTCGAAGAATCAAACAACTGCTCACCACAGACCTTACAGGTATATACACCATTTTCATGATGATCAAAATATTTATTTGAAAATGGTCGCTCTGTCCCCTTCTCTTGAGTAACATGTCGTTCTTCTTCTGTCAGATGTGAGAGATCTTTGTTCATAATTCATATAGTACATGCTTGCAAACAAAAATAAAAATGTTTTCCGAGTATGCAGCCCTAGTCGCAGGAAAATATTTTTATTGTTTGGGAGCAATAAGTGTGCCCACCTCCTTACATTTAATACACCGACAGCCTTTTGGTTTGATATATTCATTCCAAAAATCTTTACCATAATCATACCCTAACTCTTCTCCAGCTTTAATAGCTTTTTTGGTGTAAACCAACACTCTTCCCTTTTTTATAGATACTTCACAATTCGGACGACAAGAGTGGTTGATATATCGAGCAGTGTTTGCGCGATGAGTACCGTCAATAGTTACATTCTTTTTCACTTCAAAAAGATATTGGCCACCTTTTTTCTCAACTTCTTCATCAGTAAGTAATGGTCCCCAGTACTCGATAAGGTACTCACCTTTTTTAATTGGTTGTTCTGCAAAAAGCCCTAACCCATCAACTCCACGCTTAACCTTGAGATGATCTTTTAGTGCTTCATTTATTTTATTGTCTTCTGCTTTGGTTTTTTTCATCATAAAATACTTGAGTATATCATTATCGATTCTTAGTTCGTCCACATTGCATAAATCCCTGTTGGCAACTGTTTTTCAGAGTTATGTACGGCAATGCCAACATCTCCATAGCAAATAGTTCCAGAAGGAAGAACCGCTTTTAATAACTCTGCAAATGTTCGAGCACTATAACCCGCAGCATACCCATTCAAAATAACCATACGTGCATTTTTTGAAAGTAATTGAGGGATTAGTTCTAATAGCTCAGCAAGAGATTCTTCTATTTTCCAGACCTCCCCTTTTGGTCCACGCCCAAATGCTGGTGGATCAAGAACAATGACTTCAAATTGTTCACCACGAGCGATCAAGCGCTTCACATACTTAAGAGTATCTTCAGTAATTACTCGAATTGATTCTGTTGTCAAACCAGAGAGTACTGCATTTTCTTTCACGATCTGAACTGTTTGCTTTGAAGCATCCACATGCGTCACAGTCATTCCACCAAGTGCCGCAGCAACACTTGCCGCACCGGTATACCCAAAGAGGTTCAACATACGCAAACCAGTAGTTCTTTTACCGAGACTATGTAATAACTCCCACTGAGCACTATGCTCTGGAAATATTCCAATATGTTTAAACCCTTTAAAAGATAATTGTTGTATCATATCTTTCCAAGAGAACGTCCATTGTTCAGGGATCCCTTTATCAATTTTCCATCGTTCCCCTTTTTCTGCCCAGACAAACTGCGCGCAAGCCTCACTCCATTGAGCTGGTACCGATTTATGCCACAGTGTCTGAGTATCTGGTCTATCAAGAAGGAAGGCTCCGAATTGTTCAAGCTTGCGCCCATCACCAGAGTCTAGTAATTGATAGTCTTTCCACCCTGTAGTTATAGTATCTATTCTTTTCATGGTTCTAGTATACCTTGTTTGTTATATCTCTTAATGCTTCTTCTATTGTTGGGTATTTAAATACATATCCTTTATCCACCAGTCTTCGCGGTACCACTCTACTACTCTTGGTAAATTCTGTAGACATTCCTTTATAAAAAATAGTTAACAACCACAGCGGCGCTGTTATTGTAATTGGTCTATGTATTACAGCTGAGAGTGTACTCATAAACGTTTGGTACAGTACCGGCTCAGGAGCACTAGCATTCACCACTCCTTGTAGTGTTGTTGTTTCAAGTGCAAAACGATAAACCCCCACAATGTCACTAATATGTATCCAAGAAAACCATGGATTTGTTTTTGTTGTTTTTACTAAAAAACCAAATGGTGAAGTCTTTGTCGTCAATTTTAGTATTCCCCCTTTACCAAGTACTGGAGCTGTTCGTACGCACACCACTCGTACTCCATAGTCAATCGCAGTTCGTGCGACCGCTTCCCAACTAGCTACAACTTCAGCAAGAAAATCTGTTCCTACAGGTCCCTGCTCATCAACCACTTCATCTGCGGTATCACCATAAAAACCAATTGCCGATGCATTAATAAATACACCTGGTCGACTTTTTGTTGCAGCGATACTTTCTACGATGTGTTGAGTACTCTTTATACGACTCTCTTTGATAAGAGTCATTTTTTCAGGGGTCCAGGCACCAGCAATTGGTTCACCAACAAGATTGATTACTGCATCAGTGTGCTCGAGAATATTGTACGGTAGTGGTGTTGCAGTGATATCACACTGTATAAAAAATAGTTTTGGGTGGATCCTGTTGGGTGCAACACGGTCCACCACAATAACGGTATATCCATCCCCAAGAAGACTTTCCAAGAGGTTTTTACCAATAAAACCAGCTCCCCCTGTAACCACAATAGTCATATAAAACCATTCTAGCATAATGAAACATATGAATATCTCATACACAATGAATTTGAGACTTCGTCATCTATTGCATAATAGACCCCTCATCAAGTAGTATTTACTCTATGGATATCGTATTTAAATCTCTTACCTTCGTTGCTAACGTTATATTATTTGTACTATTGAGTATTGTTTTTCTTCCGTGCCTTCTCGTAGTGACATATTGCCAAAAAATATGGTCAACAATGCTCAGTGATTTATTTAGTTATTAAACTATACGAATAAAAATCTTCTTTCCTACTTTATACACACTTGGCGCAATGACACTTTTTACTTCAGAAGCAGAAAGTGTTTTTTTGTTTTCAAAATCACTGATAGCCGAAGCCTCTGCAAGGCGACGGATTTCTGTTTTTGATGATACAAGATTTTCTTCTATCAAAATAGTTTCAAGTGTTCGGTTATTACTTTTTATTTCAATAATGTCTTGGTGCACTTCTCTTTTTTGAAATGTAGCAACAAAAGATTCTTCTGCTCTTCGTGCACTTTTTTCATCTACACAAGTACGTACAATTTCAAATGCGAGACGCATCTTAATATCACGAGGATTAATACCAGCGTTCAATTCTTCAGCAATTGCTTTCGTTTGCTCTAGAGTGTAATCAGTACAAAGCTCAAACCCGCTAACAATCATTCCGTCGGTCCACGCCATTACTTTTCCATACATATCCTCCGGAGTATCAATAAGACTGATCATATTTCCTGTTGTCTTACCCATTTTTGCACCAGTCTGGTCCTCAAGTAGTTTTACTGTAACAACAAATTTTTCTTTATTTTTTAGTGTACGCATTAGTGTACGCCCTGTAAGCATATTGAAGAGTTGATCATTTCCTCCTACTTCCCCATCAACATCCATCACTACACTGTCATACCCTTGCATCAGTGGGTACATAAATTCATGAATATAAATTGGTTTGTTTTCTTCCATACGACGAGCAAACATATCTCGCTTAAGCATTTGATCCACTGTCATATTTGATGCAAGAGAAAGTACTTCAGCAAATTTCATTTTACCAAGCCAGTCATTATTGAATTTCACCACTGCCGCATTCTTACCAGAAAACCGAATGAATTTTGATGCTTGTTTTTTGTAGAGTTTGAGATTGGTTTTTATTTGCTTCGCTGTCAGAGGTTCTCGCGCATTTTTTTTATCAGGGTCACCAATACGGGCCGTAAAATCCCCTATCAAAAAAATAATTCTGTGCCCAAGATCTTGAAAATGTCGAAGCTTCCGTAGTTGAATACCGTGCCCAATATGAAGCGTTGGACCTGTAGGATCAAATCCTGCATAAATAGTAAGTCTCTTATCTTGCAAAAGAAGTTTTTCTACAGAGGCTTTGTTGGGTAACACTTCCGCCACCCCTTTAGTCAGAGCGAGTTCTATTAAATCGGTTTTATCTGGTTTCATTGCAGTGATTATAGCATTTTCATCTTTTTGGTAATACTAGACAGTAGTTCGTCGTCTCTATTCTACTAAAAGACTTTTTTGAAATACGTTCTCTTTTGACTGATTTCTTTGTATGATAGATATATGAAAAAACTGCTTTATGATATAAAAAAGAATATTACGCATGTGCCGTGGAAAAAACTTATTCTCGGTACCTGTGCAGCTCTATTACTTATAGTTGGAGGAGGACTTGTCTGGGCAAGTCTCCTAAAACTTCCTGACATCAGTACCTTTGAAGCACGCAAGATTGCCAACTCTTCCAAAATTACTGACCGCACTGGAGAAATCGTACTCTATGATATTAACCAGTCAGTTCGTCGCAACGAAATCCCACTTGAACAAATGGGTACTAATATACAAAATGCGGTTATTTCTATAGAAGACACTCATTTTTACGAACACAATGGTATTCGTCCTACCTCTATTCTTCGCGCAACATTAGGAGTACTGACCACTGGTAGTTTTTCAAAAGGAGGAGGTTCAACCATCACTCAACAAATTATTAAAAACACACTTCTTAATACAGACAAGTCAATCACTCGAAAAATCAAAGAGTGGGTATTAGCAGTACGTCTCGAACGACATTTTAGTAAAGAACAAATCCTACAAATTTATCTTAATGACGCTCCGTTTGGTAGTACTATTTATGGTGTAGAAGAAGCAGCTTCAGCATTTTATAGTAAACACTCGGTAGATCTCTCAATATCTGAATCTGCATACTTAGCAGCAATGCTCCCTGCACCAAGTTATTACTCCCCTTTTGGTAACCATAAAGATCGTCTCACTAATCGTAAAAATTTAGTGCTAGAAAAAATGCTTCAGTACGGACGTATAACTGATGAAGAATATCAAGCAGCGCTCACTGAAGAAGTTACCTTCAACAAGGCAGCGTCAAATAGTATTAAAGCTCCTCACTTTGTCTTTTCTATGCTTGACTATCTTCAAAGTAAATACGGTGAAGATGTTATGGAAACAGGTGGTTATACTATTAGAACAACACTCGACTACGACCTTCAGGTTGCTGCAGAAAAAGCTATTACTGACCATGCCGAAAGTAATCAAAAGAATTATCGCGCGAGTAACTCAGCATTAACTGCAATTGATCCTAAAACAGGACAGATCTTGGCGATGGTTGGATCAAAAGACTATTTTGCAAAAGATATTGATGGTGCATACAACGTAGCAACTGCACAACGACAACCTGGATCATCGTTTAAACCATTTGTCTACGCTACTGCGTTTGCAAAAGGATACACTCCGGAAACAATTCTCTTTGATGTTCCAACAGAATTTTCTACCAACTGTACTGCAAACAGTACACCGAAAGGTGGTTATACCGACAAAGATTGTTATCACCCTTCGAACTTTGATAATGCATTCAAAGGACCGATGCAACTTCGTAATGCGCTCGCAGAATCTCGTAACATTCCTGCAGTAAAATTACTCTATCTTGTGGGAGTAGATGAGGCAGTAAAAACCGCACATGCTCTTGGTATTAGCACCCTTAATAATCCAAAAGATATTGGACTTTCTCTCGTACTTGGTGGTGGTGAAGTAACACTACTCGATATGACAAGTGCATACAGTGTCTTTGGAAATGCAGGGGTTCGTAACCCTACGACAGGAATCCTTGAAGTCTTAGATCGTAAAGGTGAAGTAGTTGAGCAGTTTGAAGAAAGTAGTACTGAGGTAATGGATAAAAATGTAACACTGACACTCGCTGATGTTATGAGTGACCCTGTTGCACGAACTCCTACCTATGGTTCCGCAATTACAATACCTGATGTAGCAGTAAAAACTGGTACAACCAACGACAACAAAGATGCCTGGATTGTAGGATTCACTCCAACTATTGCTGCGGGTGTATGGTCAGGAAACAACGACAACAAATCAATGGCGAGTGGTGGTTCTGGAGTATCAGGTCCAATTTGGAAACAGTTTATGATAGAAGCACTCAAGAAATATCCCACACCAGGATTTGAGAAACCAATTCCTGACCCTGAATACAACACACTTAAACCAGTACTTCGAGGTCAATGGATGGGTAATCAAACAGTTGAAATAGATAAAGTTACAGGACTTCGTGCTACAGAAAATACCCCTATTGAAGCTCGTATTGAAAAAGTTATTACTGATGTACAAGATATTCTTTACTGGGTGGACAAGAAAAACCCTCGAGGACCTGCTCCTTCTAACCCAAACAGTGATCCTCAATTTAGTCTCTGGAGTCCAGCAGTACAGTATTGGTGGCAAAATAATGCGACGAAATATAATGCTGTCGCACTAGGAGATATCCCTACAGAGTACGAAACAGTACACGGAGAAGATTCATCAAAAGGTGTAGAACTTATTGGTCTCTCTGAAGAGCTCTCACTCGGAGCAACTGAAGTACTTACAGTAAAAACAACAGGAGAATACCCACTCACCACTGTAGATGTTTTCATAGACAATAGTTTTATTGCCACCCTCCCCTCTTCTCCATTCCGGTTTACACTTAATCCAAGTGACCTAGGTTATACCGTAGGAAAACATACAATCAAAATAATCGCGACTAATAGTATTTATTCGAAAACTACAATAGAGAAAAATATTCTGTTCACTAACTAACGAACAGAAACAATATCAATAGAAGCTTCATGAAGCGCCAGCAGTATTGCTTGGCGCTTTAGTGTAAGTTTCATTCTTGCTGTTGGTGGTAATTTCAATAATAATTCTTTACCTCGACATATAATCATAGAAGATGTCACAGTCATTCCTAAGACTGTACCAACAATCTCAGCAATAGTATCAGTACGGGTAGCCTGGGTATCTATTTTCTTTTTTAGAGTAGCGAGAATAGATTGGAATACATCCATAATATTAACGATTAGTCGGCATCAAGAGATATAAAAATGAAGTATCACTAACACTTTTGATAACAAGTGGTTTATTTGGCTT
>JAIEON010000083.1 GCA_019750345.1 Patescibacteria group bacterium | reverse complement strand
TTCATTTTTGCAATGACAACACCGAGTTCTATTATTTCATGTTTGTCGCGGTCGAGTCCTGTGGTTTCAACGTCTATAAAAGCAAGTGATTGTTGTAACATAATTATTTGAGATATCGAGTAATATTTGCGAGATGTTCTTTGTACGTAGAAGCATAGTGTATGGCACCAGTCTTATCGTGTAAATAGTATAGATACGGTGATACTTCAGGGTTTAGTGCGGCCTTGATAGATTCTAAGCCTGGGTTACTAATAGGTCCAGGTGGAAGTCCTTTATATTTATAGGTGTTATACGGAGAATCAGTTGCAAGGTCTTTTAGAGTTAGTTCGCTGCTTTGTTTATCAAACAAAAAGAGAAACGGTGCATCAACTTGTAACAACATTCCTCGATCCAAACGTTTCCACAAAATTCCTGAAATAACAGCACGGTCATCTTTTCCATTCGCCTCCTTTTCAATGATTGAAGCCATGGTGATAATATCTGCTTTTGTGCGTGATGATGAGGTAATCTGATCCGCTACTGTTGCTATTTTTTTATCAAAATTACGCTTTAATGTGGTAACTACAAAGTCAGGCGCGAGCGAAGGGAAAAATCCATACGTATCCGGGAATAAATATCCTTCATCATCTTTTGTTAATTCTAAAAATAATGACGCATTAAAGTTTGGGAATACTTGTACTAATCTATCCGCCATATTTTTATTGGTAAATCCTTCAGGAAACGTAATACGTTGTCTATCGATACCAAATTGTTTTCCAGAAATACGCATCGCGACCCCTAGTGCAGTTAAGGGTTCTGAAAAATAATACTCACCTTCTGAAATATTCTTTTCGTTTCCGAGAGACAACATAAACATTTCAAAGACGCGAGGTGAACGGATAACGCTATCTCTAAGTAATTCACTAGAAACAGAAAATAGTGTTTGCCCCGGTTCAATAGTTAAATGGTACGGTATTGGAAATTCTTTTGGTGCAATAAAAAAACTAGTGTAAAAAAAATACCCAGTTGCTACAAAAAACAATACAACGAGTACTAGTTTTTTAATAAATCCATGCTGCTCTACTGATTTCATACTTAAATAGGAAGGTTCCCTGGTGCTTCACCTTTTTTGCTTTCAATACGTTCAAACGAAGGAGTTTCAGCGACACGACCAGGTAGATGAAATACAGTCGCAAGCTCTTCAGCTGAAAGAATAAATTGTTTTTCACTAGATTCGTTAGGGTGTGTGAAATATTTGTGGATCTTATCAAAATAAAAACTGCCATAGAAAAAGCTCCGTGCTTTATAATCACCATACATTTCGTCTTTTTGTTTCAATGTTTTTTTACCCACAAGATCTTGCCATGGGAAGTCGTGCCCCCCTGTTACATTTGAAGGTTTAAAACTATTGTAATCGTTGGCACCGTATTGTCGCAACATACCCAAAATTCCAGGAATTCTATTTGCATCAAAATGTCCCTTGTCTGTGACATATACGGCTCGAGCACCTGAATCAAAGCCTAGCTTGTTTGCGTTGCGCTCGATAGATTCGATAACTCCAAGCTCACCCTTGGTTGCACGACGACTACCGATTTTTTTACCTTCATCATCTTTTTCAACAAGACTCTCGTTAAATTTCTGAATAATTTCTTTTGATTTCTCAAACCATTCTTTTGCCTTCTCTTCAATACCTTTACTATTTTTCACCGTAAAACGCTTGGTTGCGGCGCGTACAATAAATTGTAACCAAATATGCTCATGTGCCCCAATAGATCCCATGAATTCGAGCGTAGGAGTAATAGGATCAATACGCTCTTCTTCTGCCAGTGAGCCAACTGCTTTATCTAATCCAAAATCAATATAGGTCTTGATAGGGTACACCTCATCTTTTGCAAGTGTAGGATTGAAACCCCACACCTCAACTGCATTATCTTTTGAATCTTTATCAAAAGAAGGCATTTTGGTTGTGTAGTCTTCCACTTCACGTACTTCTGCTTGTGGATACTGCGCATAAATTTGACTCTCAATAAGTTTTTGAAATTTATTACTAGTACGAATATAAAACCGAATAGATCCTTCTGTAGAAACTATTTCCAGTGAAAAAAAGTTACGTACCTGACCTTTCCAATACCTATCAAACCATGTACTAGTACCACCAGCTTGAAACAAGGCTCCCAATACAAGTTCCATTGCTAACGGACTTTTGAAGACATCTTTCGGGGGCTTGATTTCAAGTAGTACCCATTTGATATTACCGAGAAAAACCGACTGTATATATGAAAGCCATAAATGCCACGCAACTACTGCGAGGATTGGAGCAACAATTATAAGTATGACGAGGTTGGTGAATGCTGAAGGCATAATAAGTATGCATTCAGTATATCAATCTATGATTAATTCACAAAGCGTACAGGAATACGAGCACCTCCTTCAGAGACTTGAGTACCAGTGTTTGAAATACGAGTAACGATGACATATCCAGTCCCAGTACGAGGAGATACACCAAACGGTATATATGTATTAAAGGAAACAGTATCTTGTGATACCACTATCGGAGTTACACTCACTTCAGAGATGACAGTCGCATACGCATCAACCACTACTACCGAGAAAGTACTCGGCGCAACGGCAATAAGGTCACAACTTTTGAGACTACCCTGAACCTGAATCCCTGAAACAGTGAGAGCTATTTTTTGAGATGGTTTTGGATTTTGTATAAGAAGCTTTCCACAATCATTAAATGCTGGTGCAGTAGTAGCTATTTCTTCTGAGGTATATGTTGCAATATCAGGAACTTTTTTACTACCTATTCCCGTTCCAAAAAAACGTCCCAACAATGCCAGTACCAAAATAAGTACGATGATGATTTCTAGTGCACCCCATCCACCTTCACCCATAGTAATTAAAACCTAGAGGTTGGTATAACGACCATCTTCTAATTTTGCAAAGTATTCTGGATTTTGGAGGTTTACAAGAATAGTGTTCTTTTTAAGAAAACGTTCTTTCAACACACGATCTACTACATCATCCTTAGAGAGTGGTCCTTCTTTTTCAAGAATTTCTGCGATAACCTCACGAACAACTCCTGGTTTGTAACCCCATTCTGATAGCGCATAATATCCGCGCCCAACTAGAACGAAACGGCTATCTTTAATAAGTTCATTGTGAGTAGTAGCAACATGTGTCTTGCGACCAAACGTATCAACGATAGCTTTTGCAACTTCACGGAAGTGCATCGGAGAGCCATGTTTACGCATCATAAGGAATGCATAATCTTTAATACCACGAGTTTTGATATTTTGTGATTCTGAAGGACCCCATTCACCCAGTGGGTTCTTGCCGATCTTTTTGGAAATACTCAACCAACGACGAGCAACTTCTTCATTTTTGTACTGCATTGCGACTTCTTTTATCTCATCGATAAAACGAGTAACAAGGTCGTCTTCTGAAAGAAGTTCCTTGTCATCAAGTCCTCGATACACACTTTGCAGTGCATCATGAACAACTTCTGAAAGATCTTCATCTACTGTCCAACGCTTTTGAAAATGATCATCTTCTTTGAGATGCTTAAACTCATCACCAAGTACGAGGTAAAAACGAATATGGTTTTGTACAGCTTTATCTTTTGAGATGTGGGCAAGAAAATCTTCTTCATGAACCATGGTCCCCATAGATTCAACAAGGGTTTTGATTTCACCAAAAATTTTGTCTTCTGTTTTGTAAGTTTCGCTTTTGCGAATACTAGCGAGAGCTGCGTTTTCGATTTGACGAACACGCTCACGAGTAATACCGTATTTTTTACCAATTGCTTCAAGTGTTTTTGAGTCAGCACTATCACCAAGACCATAGCGGTTAACAATAATGTCATACGCGCGATCTTGAAGATTAGAAAGTAATCGTTTTGTAACTTGTTTTGGTTTGAAGCTTATTACTGCCATGGTTTTGTTATCATTACCCTATTTATTATGCTTAATACTTTATCATACAAACTTCAATACGTCAACATCCTGTCAAGACTTGCACGGTTGAAATAGTTGACAACTTAGAATAAGCGTCGTACGTCGCCCACGGTCAAAACAAGCATCAATACCAAGAGTAAAAGAAATCCTACTGTGTGTATTATTCCTACTACATTCGGAGAAAATCTTCTACGAGTGATTGCCTCAAGCAAGACTACGATCAGTCTTCCTCCGTCGAGTGCGGGGAATGGCAAGATATTAAGCACTGCGAGATTAATAGAGATTGCCGCAGTGAATGCGAGAAGATACGCAAATCCGATACTCGCAGCTCCCCCTACTTCACGAGCGAGTCCTACAGGCCCCATCAATCCTTGTACTGCTTCGCCTCCAAACAATCCACCGATCAACATACCGAGAGTATTCCAAATCCCACTGGCGATACTACCGATCTGAAGTACAGCAGCATGCATTGCAGTGAAAAGAGGTAGTCGAATTGTCTCAATTGGCTCTACCGCAATACCAATCTTTCGATCGGTAGTATTTTCTGGAAATTCCAGAGTGGCATTTTTTGTTTGTCCACCTTGTAGATAGTCAATACTGATCGCACCTGTACTAGTAGAAATACTGTCATGCAGTGATTCAGTGGTCAAAGGAGAAACTTCTACCCCGTTTGCTACAACACTAGTAATAGTATCTCCCACACTAAGACCAGCGGCATTAGCGAGTCCGTCAGCAGTTACAGAAACTACTGTAGGGGTACCAGTTGATGAGGTAGTAGGCATCCCAATACTGTATGCGACTGTGAACAACACAAACGCTAGTACAATATTCATCACTACACCAGCAATAAGTACGAGACTTTTGAGATACCATGGTTTTGTATCAAATTGGCGCTCTGGTGGTACAGCACCTTCAAGACCATTCTCGCCAGCGATTTTTACAAAACCTCCAATAGGTAGAGCGTTAATTGAATACGTAGTCTCACCTTTTTTCCATGAAAAGAGTCGAGGAGGAATTCCAAAACCAAATTCTTCAACAGTCATACCACTCTTACGAGCAGCGAAAAAATGACCCCACTCATGAACAATGACTGTGACTAAGAGAACAATAATGAAAAGTATGATTGTCATAATTATTACCCGAGGATTTCAGTTTCTTTTTTCTTAAACAAAGCTTCGAGAGAATTGTTTGCTGCATCAGTTAGTTTTTGGACTTCTTCTTTTGCAGTACGCATAGTGTCTTCTGGAAGACCTGCATCCTTGAGATTACTCAACATACTTTCACGGGCTTTACGGATAGTGATTCGCGCATCTTCAAAACGTTCTTTGGCGATTTTTACCAAATTCATACGAGTTTCGGTTGTGAGAGCAGGAACAATTACACGAATACCAGAATCATCCACAGCAACAGAGAATCCTAAATTTGCGGCATACAGACTTCGTTCGATATCTTTGATCTGTCCCTTATCCCATGGCACCACACGAAGTGTTTTTGGATCTTCGATAGTAGTAGACGCTACGTTTTTGAGTGGCTGAAAACTTCCATATGCTTCTACCATTACACCATCAAGAAGCGCAGGAGCTGCGCGACCGGTATGGATTTGTGAATATTCTTTTGAGAGCCATTCCTGACCCTGAGCTGCCTCTGTTTTAAATGATTGTAAATCGTACATGACAGTATTATAGCACAACACTTGCAGCATATTCGAGTACAAATTTCGTTGGCATATTAGCTCTCAAAAGCATTTTTTTGGCATCATAAATTGCACGAGATTTAGCTACATCACTTTTTACATGTAGCTCTAATGAATCCAATAATTGTACCGCGCGAGCACGACGAATCGCTGCACTATCATCGCCATCACTTCCAAATTCATCTTTTATCAACATAAGTATCGACTCGCGAGTAGTAATAACAAACTCACTCTTTTCTGCGAGATTACCATGCAACAAACGAACTCTTGACCTGATAGTCAAAGGGACGGTGTACGGATAAGGAGTGACTAATATAATAGTAGTATCGAGATCTGGTTCCTCAAGACTTTTAAGAAGTAATTCTGCAGCCTCTGGTGAAAATAGTGAAAAAAATACTATATATATTCTGCGCTCCCCTGTGCCCTCAGTGATAAATGTCGCAAGCGCAGAAGCATGCTCACGAGTGAATCGAGGTACAGACAATGAATGCACAAAAGGATCAGTAACCAATGCATCGCCTAAAAATATATCAAAAAAATTCTCACTTCCTTGAATGAGAAACGTACGCTCAGGGAGAAACGTTTCAATAGAAGCAAAATTCATATACTATCGTTTTACCAAAATAGAACGCTTGTAATCATCTAGGTGCCCCAAGAGAACACCAGTTCCTTTCACCACACAAAACAATGGATCATCTGCAAGACGCACCTTCACACCTGTTTGTTGCTCAATAAGTTCTGCAAGGTGATTCAATGAACTCGTTCCACCTGTCATCACAATACCGTGATCAATAATATCACTGGCAAGCTCTGGTGGAGTAGCTTCGAGTACTGTCTTGATCGCTTTCACTACCGCTTTTAATTCATAATCAATTGCTTTGACCAATTCGTTTGTAGTAATAGTCAGCGACTTGGGCAATCCTGTGACTACATCACGCCCCTTAACCACACCCTCCACATCCGGAGTGACCGCGAGTGCTGATGCGAGAGTACACTTAAGTTCTTCAGCACTTTGGTCTCCAATCACTACACCACTAGTACGTCGAACATATTCTATAATCGCTTGATCAAATTTTGTACCCCCAACTTTTACAGAAGTAGACGCCACAATACCTCCAAGAGAAATCACTGCCACATCAGTTGTTCCTCCACCAATGTCTATCACCATCGCACCCCGCGCTTCATTAATAGGGATACCTGCACCAAGAGCAGCGAGCACTGGTTCTTTTACGAGCATTGCGGTGCGAGCACCAGCTTTCATAGTAGCCTCAATTACCGCTCGACGCTCAGTTGAAGTAATACCAACAGGTACAGACACCAAGACGTCAGGTTTAAATAACGTAGTACTCCCCAGTGCCTTACTAATAAAATGTCGCAACATTGCATAGGTCACATAGTAATCCGCAATAGCACCATCTTGCATCGGGCGATACACAATGACACTTTCAGGGGTTTTACCGATCATTTCTTTGGCGTCCACTCCAATAGCTTCAATGGTTTTAGTGGTTTGACTCACTGCTACCACTGTGGGTTCATTTATAACAATTCCTTTTCCAGCAACAAAAACAAGGGTATTTGTGGTACCGAGGTCAATTCCTATTTTTTTGGATTCAAAGAGTTTCCACATAGACAATACAATAGTATAGTGAGCTCATACCCTCATGTAAAGCATATGTTTATTACAACAGTCATCCCTATCGCTCGCGGCATCCCTTTTGATATTCTTTCGTACTACGTACAGGAGCAACTTTGTGCTGGAACATTAGTGACTATTCCTTTCGGTAAGCAAACAATTCACGGTATTGTCACAGAAACAGTCACTATTGCTGAAGCAAAAGGAATGATCAAATCTGCGAGCTTCACCTTAAAAAAAGTTAAAACTGTCATCGGTGTGATTCCCAGTATTCAAGCAGCAGCACTCGCACTCGCTGATACTTCAGCGCTCACACTTACTCCTATTGGAACACTTGCCAGTAATGTGATTCCTCAAACCTTGTTTGACTATATCAATAGTGAAAAAATAGTGACAGAAGAATCAATAGAACAAACAGTAGTCACTACATTTGAAGAAACCGTAACACTCGGACCGACAGTAGAACGAGTAGATCATTATAAGCGACTTATTCGTACCGCATTTGCAGCAAAGAAAAGTGTTGTATTCACTGCGCCTACCATCCGTAGCCTGGAGCGATTCAAAATATTACTAGAAAAAGGTATCACCAACCACGTGGTAATACTGCATAGTAAAACTACCAAGAAACAACTTCGCAGTTCATTTGCATTACTAAAGTCCAGTGAACGTCCCTTGGTTATTTTTGCGACACCGAGCTTTTTTGTCTTACCTCGAACAGATATAGGAAGTATTATCGCCGAAGACGAGAGTCAGAGCCTGTATCACACCTCCGACCGTTACAAAAGTGATCTCAGAATATTTATCAAAAGTTATGCTGAGCGACTCAATCTCAAACTTATCTGGGGTGATACACTTCCCCGTTTTGCAACACTCAAGAAGCTCGATGCAGACCATGTTGCTCGTACCTATATCCCTGACAAACTAACAGTTGTACCAATAGAGCCTTATAGAACAGTACTCCCTACTGAAGTCATAGAAATTATTCGCCACGCACAAAAAAAGGGGCGCAGACTCTATGTCTATGCAAACCGTAAAGGTGTCGCGCCACTGTCTCGCTGTAGTGACTGTGGGACCATTGTAAACTGTACCGATTGCTCACTCCCGATGGTACTTCGCAACAAAATAACTTCTGAGGGTGAACATATTCGCTCGTTTAGCTGTTCACACTGTAGTGCCACACTACCATCAACACACACGTGTACACATTGCGGTAGTTGGAATATCACACCAAGTGCAATTGGGAGCGAGAGTATTCGCGATGCAATTGTTTCTCTGGTAGGTACAGAAAATGTAGTAACTATCGATGACGACCTTACTCCAGACAGTGTAACTATTCAGAAATTAATTACAGAAAGCGATGTAAAAAAATTTGTGGTGATTATTGGTACCATCAAAGTATTACCGTACCTCAAACAAATTCACTATTCACTCTTCCCCTTTTTTGATCGACTTCTTTCAACCCCTTCTCTCTACACCACCGAAAACGTATTACGACTTATTATGGAATGCAATGAACGCTCTAGTGAGGGTGTCTTAGTATTTTCTCGTGATCCAGAATTTCCCTTTACCAAACAAATCGAAACACAAAAAATTAATGCAATTATCCACGATGAGTTAACACTCCGGGCTGAGCTTGGATATCCACCATTTGGTTCTATCATTAAAGTTAGCCTTACCGTCCCGGAAGGATATCGACAAAGCACGATCGAGAAAGTGACCGAGTTCTTCGGTGATATCGATATCACCATGATGCCAGTTCGTCGTATCAGCCAAGGGAGTATGAAGGTGCTACTTGTTTGGATCATTCCTGCCGCCACTACCTATATAGAAGAAGAAGGACTAATCCTCTCTTCTTTTCTCCAAAGTCTTCGTTTCCCCTACCTCATTGAGGAAAATCCCGAGCGATTATAATTTTGACATGTATGAATATCGTGTTATTATATAATTAAATAAACAAATTCTTACATAAAAATCAGTAACTCATGTCACTTTTCAGTTCCTTATCGTCTAAAGAGCCACAAAAACAAGCCCGTGTTTGGCGTAAAATTATGGAATATAGCCTTTTAACAGCTATACCATTTATCATTTTAAGTTTCGAAAAAAGCTTTCTATGGCTTATCCCTTCTATTGTTTTTATTGGTATTGGAAGTTTTGCAATGCATAAAAGCAATCAACATCCATATTATAGATCTAGAGAATAATAGAATAACGCTGCAAAATAATGCCTCACTTCATAAAGTGGGGCATTTATTATGGTTGCATAGTTATAAATCCCGTGGTACCATAATGCCCATGTCAATGACTAATGTTGAATTACAACCAAACAACCACGAGAACGCACTCAGTCTTATCAGACGCTTTTCTCGCAAGATGATCGAGAGTGGAGTTATCCCAAAAGTTAAGGGAG
>JAIEON010000082.1 GCA_019750345.1 Patescibacteria group bacterium | reverse complement strand
TGACCGCTTCTTTGATGTCAGGACGCTTGCGCTTGATGAAGTTCAGTGCACTTTGCTCACCTTCGACAGGGAGGACGGTAATGAATATAGTAGCGCGTCGTCCGCGCTCGTAGAGCTCAGCACGAGTGACAGTGATAAGTGCTGTTTTGTTACTGTCACGTTCGATTACTTTTGCTGAGATTTCTTTCAACTGTTCTTCGATTTTGATTTTTCTTGCGTCGATCTTTTCCATATTATTTGGTTACAAAAATAAATGCTTCAAGGATGTCTCCTGGTGCGATGTCGTTCTTACATTCAACCATCATGCCACATTCTCCTTCGTGTACCTCTTTTACCTTTTGCTTGGCTTGCTGGAGCTCTACAATACGTCCTGTAGTGATAGGGAAGTCACGTCTGATGATTGTCACCTTTGCACCATCAGAAAGTGATCCTGATTCAATACGGCAGCCGAGCACTTGGCGGTCTTTAGTTTGAGAAAATGTTTTGAGTACTTTACCAGTACCAATGATTTCACGAGTCTCAATACGAGGACGACGTTTTTCAAGTTCTATTTCAAGCCATTCAGTAAGTTTGTAAATAATAGTGAAGGTTTCAACTGTTGCACCTACTGCTTCGTTTGCAAGACGTGCACGAGCGTCGAGTGCTACATTAAATCCTAAGATGATAGTATCTTTGTCAGATTGTGCGAGACGAATATCATTTTCTGAAATTGCTCCGATTCCACGACCGATAATTTTTACATGGAGTCCTTCAATTACCATTTTACCGATTTCTTTTTCCACTGCCTCTGCGGTGCCAAATACGTCAGTCTTGATAATAATTGGTACTACCTTGTCGCCAACTGCACCACCTTTGGTTACACTGTAATCGTTACCAGTAGATACTTCTTTGATGTAGTCTTCAGCTTCACGCTTTTTTGCAAAGACTTTAACTGGTACGCCTACTTCTGGAAGCACATCAAATCCTACGAGTTGTACAGGAGATCCTGGTCCTGCTTCTTGTACTGATGCACCCAAAAAGTTTTCCATCATACGAGTAGTAGTAATAGCGCTGCCTGCTACCACAAACTGACCCTTCTTCAGAGTTCCGTCTTTGATAATAAGTGTTGCAGTAATACCTCGTTTGGGATCAAGTCGACTTTCGATAACGAGTCCTTCTGCGAGTGCACTCGGTGAGCAGGTGAACTCTTCTAGGTCAGCCACGAGTAAAATACTCTCGAGTAATTCGTTAATACCAGTACCGTTGAGCGCAGAAACAGCTACCCAAGGAATACTCCCACCATATCCTTCAACGAGGACTTCTTGTTCTGCAAGCATTTGTTTTGCCTTGTCGATATTTGCTCCTGGACGGTCTATTTTGTTAATTGCAACAAGATAAGGAATCTTGGCGTCACGAATAGTGTTGAGCGCTTCGATTGTTTGAGCTTTGACCCCGTCTTCAGCTGACACCACAAGAATCGCAATGTCAGCTGCTGTAGCACCTCGTTCACGCATTCCAGTGAAGGCCGCGTGTCCTGGTGTATCAAGGAATGTGATACGACGCTCAGCGCCTTGGTAAGGAATACTGATCTCATACGCACTGAGGTGTTGAGTGATACCACCAGCTTCTGTAGAAACTACGTTTGCTTTGCGGATATAATCGAGCAACGTACTTTTACCATGGTCGATGTGACCCATGACTGCGACGACTGGTGGGCGAACTGTTGTTGTGGTGTTACTCATAGGGATTTAGGATTTAGTTTGGGCGACTGCACTTGCGAGTGCGTCTGTTTCTTCTGTAGTGAGAGATTGTTGACTAGTGCCTCCAACTACTTTCTTGGCGTACAATCCCACATGGTTTCGGTTGGTGATTACAGAGAGAATATATCCGTCACCTCGTTCATCGAGTAGACCGGACGCAAAACTTTGTTCACCACCTCCGTCAGAGTAGGCATTGTATTTTATGAGAGAGTATCCACGAAGACTTTTCTTTACTCGAGCGTCAATATATTCGAGTCCTTCTTTGTGGCTTTCGAGGGTTTTTTCATTCGCAGTTGTTCTTTCTGTTAACAGTTGAAGTGTCTGTTCGAGGTCAAAACCATTCTTACCAGACATAAAGATTGCTAACTTTTTTTGTAATCGAACGAGGAGTACAAGGGTAATAGTCAATGCTATTGCGAGCGCAATACAAACAATGATAATGATAAGCCCTGTACTTTCTCCCATAGTTCGGTATTATACTTATTTTATGGGATTTTTCAAGCAATTCATCGGTATCATCAGTAATAAACGTGATGGTCGTTCATATCTGGATTTTGCCTCAAGTACACCACTCGATGGTCGTATGTTGCGTACATTTCCTACACTTTCTCAAGAAATTATCGGGGCGAATCCGAGTGCGCTTCATCAAGAGGGTGTACGTGCTAAAAACGCGTTGGCACAAACGCGTGCGTTGATGGCTCGCACACTTGATGCCCATACAGACGAAATTGTGTTCACAGCGACAGCCACAGAGAGTGATAACCTCGCATTACTTGGTTCAATTGAAGCGTTTATTGCAAAAGGTGTGACTCCTGCAGAAATAGTATTGTATCGAAGTGATATCGAACATGCCGCAGTGATAGAGTCTGGTGATGCACTTGCTGATAGCGGAGTCTTAGTAAAGATACTCTCTACAACGGAGGGGATAGTGAATCCAAAAGATATTCTTGTGCCACTCAATACCAAAGTTGTTGTGGTCTCTGTTATGTATGTGAACAATGAAATAGGGACAGTGCAGCCAATCAGAGAGATTGCAAAGCGGATTCGTTTTCTTCGGAAACATAATCCGGACATAGTAATTCTTTTTCATGTCGATGCAACTCAAGCACCGCTACACTATGCTCTCACTGTGCCGCAACTCGGTATCGATATGATGACGCTTGGTGCAACGAAGCTCTATTGTCCAAAAGGGGTAGGGATGTTGTATGTTCGTCGTGGAGTAACTCTTGCGCCATTGATGTTTGGAGGGGGGCAGGAACGCGGACTTCGTCCTGGTACTGAAAGCTTGCCACTGATCCATGCCTTTGTTCATGCCTTTTCATTTGCTCAAAAAAATCTTGAGTCCTACACAAAAAAGATTACAGCATTACAAACTTATTTTGAACAAGAACTCTCGAGTATTGGAGGGGTAGTACTTAGTGTTAAAGATTCTCCACGGTCACCGCATATCACACACATCGGTATACCAGACTTTGATAGTGAACTGATGGTGCTCGAACTCGATGCCCGAGGTATTGCTGTATCTGCCAAGAGTGCTTGTAAAAATGAGGAAAGTAACGAGAGTCAGATAGTCACTACTCTTTATGGGACAAACGTCGGAGCAATTCGATTTTCATTCGGACGAACAACAACCAAAAAAGACCTAGACAAAGCAATTGCTGCAATAAAAAATATCTTTCAAAAATATTCTCGTTAGTTTTATACTTGTTTTTTGCGGTCGCAGAATATATGTAAGGTTACTGGAAATAAGACGTCATTTATGATAATCTGAAAGAATAATGATGCCACCACTAAATCAGTTCACTACCAAAGCAAAAGAGGCTATCAAACGCGCTCATGAGCTTGCAATAGAACGCGGACAAAACAACGTGAACACGATGCATCTTTTGGCTGCTTTGTTGATTCAAGAAGAATCTAATGTAATTACCTTACTTGATCGTCTTGAAATCGATACAACACTCATGACAGATTCTGTACTCGAAACTATCGAAACTGCTGAAGATAGCACAACTGTCGCGCCATCGTATCAGATGTTCCTCACTGCTGACCTCGCACAAGCGATAGAGCACTCATTGAAAGTTGCTAAAGAGCTCAAAGACTCTTTTGTTTCGACTGAGCACTTATTCCTCGCACTGTTGGATACCAAAAACCAAGTCACAGAGTTGCTTGCAAACTTCCGTATTGACCGCGCGGCATTGATTGAAGCAATCGTGGATTTTCGTACGAACAAAAATACCAATGTAGGAGCAGACAAAAAAATGCGCCTCTTGACCAAGTACACTCGCAACCTTACCGCGCTCGCTCGTGACGACAAGCTCGATCCAGTGATCGGTCGTGATACGGAGATTATGCGTATCATGCAGATTCTTTCTCGTCGTACCAAGAATAACCCCGTATTGCTTGGCGAAGCGGGTACAGGGAAGACTGCTGTTGTTGAAGGGTTGGCAAACCGTATCGCTAAAGGTGACGTGTCTGAATCACTCAAAGACAAAGAAATCGTGTCACTCGATATCGGGCTTTTGATCGCGGGTACAAAATATCGTGGAGAATTTGAAGAGCGTCTCAAAAATATTTTGAAAGAAGTAGAAAAAATGGACGGCAAAATAATTCTCTTTATCGATGAAATCCACACGATGGTAGGAGCAGGTGGTGGTAGTGATGGAGCAATGGATATGTCCAACATGCTCAAGCCCGCACTTGCACGCGGTGAGCTTCGTGCGATTGGTGCAACAACCCTCAAAGAATATCAAAAACATATCGAAAAAGATCCCGCACTTGCTCGCAGATTCCAACCGGTCTATATCGAAGAACCTTCTCAAGTAGATGCAATCGCAATCTTGCGTGGTCTTAAGGAGAAATACGAACTCTATCACGGAGTACATATTACTGATGACGCGATTATTGCGGCAGTGAATTTTTCGACTCGGTATATTACCAACCGTTTCTTGCCTGACAAAGCGATCGACCTGCTCGATGAAGCATGTAGTGCACTTCGTATGGCACTGGAAAACAAGCCACCAGTACTCGAAGAAGCGCATCGCAAAATAATGCGTCTCGAGATTGAAAAAGAAGCATTGAAAAAAGATCTCGAAAAAGATATCGAAAGTGCTGCTGCAAAAACAGCAAAATCACGTATCAAAGATATTGAATCTCAAATCGCTGACTCACAAGAAAGTACTAAGGAGCTCGAAATGAAATGGAAGAACGAAAAAGGTTTGCTGCAAGATATGGGCAAGATCAAAAAAGATCTTGAGACACTTCGACTTGAAGCTGAGGGGGCAGAACAGCGTGCAGATCTCGGTCGCGCGGCAGAGATTCGCTATGGACATATTCCAATGCTCCAAAAAGATTTGGAAACAAAAATGGCTCGCCTGAAGAAGTTACAAAAAGTTCGTCGAGTATTGAAAGAAGAAATCACAGAAGAAGACATCGCAGAAGTGGTGGCTCGTTGGACAGGTGTACCATTGACCAAGATGTTGGAACAAGAGCGAGAGAAATTAATCAACATGTCTGCCGAGCTTCACAAACGTGTGGTAGGGCAAGATGAAGCAATCGACAAAATTGCTCATGTGGTTCGACGTAATCGCGCTGGTATCAGTGATCCAAACCGTCCTATCGGATCATTCCTTTTCCTCGGACCAACAGGGGTAGGGAAGACTGAGCTTACTAAGGCACTTGCTGAGTTTATGTTCAACGACGACAAAGCATTGATCCGCGTGGACATGAGTGAATACATGGAGCGACACAGTGTTTCTAAATTGATTGGTTCACCACCTGGATATGTCGGGCACGATGAAAGTGGGCAGCTTACCGAAGCGGTTCGTCATCGACCGTATTCAGTCATTCTTTTTGATGAAGTAGAAAAAGCTCATCCAGAAGTATTCAACGTACTCCTTCAGGTACTCGACGACGGACGGCTAACAGACTCCAAGGGGCGCGTAGTAAACTTCAAAAACTCTATCATTGTGATGACCTCAAACATTGGTAGTCAGTACATTCAAAAAATGGAAAGTATCGGCTTCCACAACAATACTGAACAAGCTGAGTATTCTCATATGAAGGATAAGGTTATGGACTCGCTCAAAGACTTTTTCCGACCTGAATTCTTGAACCGTATTGACGAAACTGTAGTATTTGATATTCTCTCTCCTGAGGCGATCAAGTCTATTGTCACTCTTCGCACGAATGCTGTACTTGCTCGATTGAGTGAAAAAGGTATAACAGTGAACGTAGATGACGAGACACTTTCATACTTGGCGAGAGTCGGGTATAATCCTCACTACGGGGCACGACCCCTTAATAGATTGATTCAGACCAAAATTCTGAACCCAATCGCTGAACGCATTATCGAACGTACGATCGACGCCGGTAGTGTGGTCACTGTTTCAATGAATGGTGAAGACGTTATCGTCAACATCAAAGCAAAGAAACGAACTAGTAGTTCTTTAAAGGCTCGCAAAGAAACAGAGGTTTCTTAAGCGACAAATATGTCGGGAGTATAATTAATACGCCGACAAGATGCGTCGATGGTAGAGCGGTCAATTACATCAGACTGTAAATCTGACGCCTTCGGGCTACGCAGGTTCAAATCCTGCTCGGCGCACAAAAACAAAAACACTTCACTTTATGTGAGGTGTTTTTGTTTTATGTTTTGCCGCACGCAAGATTTGAACCGAATTTGCTATACTTACCCTATGAATACCAAACTCAAATGGGGAAGTACTATCTTAATTATCGCAATTCTTGTAGCTACCGTACTTATTCTTCGCACACCAAAGACAGAAATATCTCAAGACATATTAGTACCTCAACCAGAGACTAACGTTCCAATTGAAGAAGCAAAAACAACTACTGTCTCAATTTATTTCCCGAACAGTATCAAAGATCCAGGCTTTATGGATTGCAGAGTGGTACATGCGGTGACTCGCACTATTCCTTATACAGAAGGTGTGGCAACTGCCGCTATTACTGAACTCATCAAAGGTCTCACTGCTGACGAAATAAAAAACGGCTACGTCACACAAATCGACCCAAATGTTCGTATCCAATCTCTTTCTATTAAAGACGGTGTAGCGAGTATTGATATGAGTAAAGAGCTTGGAAGCAAAAACCTAGGACTGTGTGCAGGGCAGTTTATTAAGGCGCAGATCGAACAAACGTTACTTCAATTCCCGACAGTGAAGAGAGTTATAGTCTTAATCAACGGAGATAAAGAATTCGTTCAACCATAAATATTGACTTTTCATGTAATCATGTGATATTGTCGGACTAAACGCACCATAGTTTCATTGAAAAAACTCTCTAACAGGTGTATCATTCTGACTTCCTGTGAATGGTTCCCAGGAATAACCTTTAACCCAATATTTATGTCAACAACAATGCAAGAAAAACTAGAAGCGTTCTTACGCGATCAAGCGTACGTTATTACAGATAAAAATAACGTGTCACTTCGATGTATTGATGATCGTTATTGTAAAGATCATTCGCCACATCACCATGCAGTACCCGGAGCAGGTCTTGGTATTATTGCTGACATAATCGCAGGGTTTGAATCCGCTACTAAACGTGATGCAACCATGGAAGAATTACAAATGATTTGGGATTTGGCTACTGCGCACGTAGGAACTCCTTCATTTCATACAGCTAGTGCACATGTGAGAAGTGATATTTCTTCACCGGTACTTGGTTGTGGGTATCTTGTGGGAACTCTCGAAGGAGAGGCTCATATCTCGGCTGCCGCCTCAGCGTTTTTGAAATCAAAGGCGACTGAACATGCAGAGTCAGGATATGAAGCAACGTGTTTTGATTGTGGTCACGATGCCTCATTCGTTCTTTTTGTAATGAATGATGAAATCGGAATTATTCCCACTCATGAGAACGGTACTCGTGCATATGTATTTCATAAGCCAGTACACGAAAAACTTATCAGTCGCATTGCAAAAGATGTGAGTGAGCAGTTTGATGCGGTTTCGTCTGAGTCAGAAGTATTTCTGGCTGCGATAATCGCAGCATTTAACGACAGACTCAAGGTTGTTGCCGATAACCTTAATCTTGGTAAGTTTCCTCACTATGAAATCTATTCATTAGATGATGTGAGACAGACACACCACCCCGTACTTCAAGAAGAAAATGCTGAAGTAGTATAACAATACACTTTAGTGAAAGCCTCGAATTTAATTCGAGGTTTTTTTGTATGAGCTTTTAATTTATCTCAATGTTGTGTAGTATGAACGTATGAAATTAATCCGAGACGAAAAGGTCTACCTCTACGGCAAGCACGCACTTCGCGAGGCTCTTTTGACGAAGCCGAAGGCGGTGCAGAAGGTGTTTCTGGATGCCAACGCTCTCGCGGACAAAGAAATCACAAAGCTTCTTTCTGTTCATGGTATCGCGCCGGCAAGCATGAAAGGTGAAGAAGGGAAGAAACAGGTAGGAAATGATGCGGTGCATCAAGGAGTGATCGCAGTGATTAATACCGAGAAACTCTACACTTCTTTTGAAGATGCTCTGAAACTTTTTGATACGGTTGAGAATCCGTGTTTTGTGCTCCTTGATGAACTTCAAGACCCACACAATGTTGGTGCGATCATTCGTAGTGCAGCAGCATTTGGTGCGCACGCAGTACTGATGCCAGAGCACAATCAAGCACCAATCACCGGAGTAGTGATTAAGACTTCTGCCGGTATGGTATTTCGTATTCCGATTGTTCGTATTGGTAACGTGAACCAAACTATGCGCACACTCGCACAGAAGCGTATGTGGAGCTATGGGCTCGTGATGGATGGTGATACTGAACTTGCCAAAGCTGACTTCAGTGGACCAGCACTTATTGTAGTAGGTAATGAATCTACGGGGATTCGAGAGAAAACATTAGAACTCTGTGATGTTAAATTGAGTATCCCTATGGCGCCAGGATGTGAATCCTTGAATGCTTCAGTTGCTGCTTCGGTAGTGCTATACGAATATAGTCGAGGAAAATAAATAAAATCCCTTTCACTGAATACATCAGCGAAAGGGATTTTTTAATAGAGTCTTTTTTTCTTTCGAAATATATCCGAAACTGCATAGGTCAAGCCATGGACCATTACAGTGCCGACTACAAAAATAACGATGAGTGTCGCAGAAAGACCGAATAGTTGGATTACACACAGAAAACAAAGTACAGTACAAACAAGTACAACTATCAAGTTGTTATTGTAGCGTTTGTTATAATACCTTGATCGAGCGTATCTACTGCGGGACATACGCCCAAGAATACTTGTGGCATGTAAAGCGATAAGTAATACGATTACTCCGAAAACACTGTAAAACATTTCCATAACGATTAATTTAAAGAGTTATTTTTTTATGATTCTATCTTTATTACATATTTTGTCAACAAAGCCTTTATTTGGTAGTATGAGCTCATGGAATCATCTCAAAAAGTAGTTACTCGTTTTGCACCAAGTCCGACAGGATTTGTACACATTGGCGGACTTCGTACCGCATTGTTTGCATGGCTCCTTGCCAAGAAATACGGAGGAACATTCATCTTGCGTATTGAAGACACTGACAAGGCTCGTGAAGTCGAAGGATCAATTGATCATATTCAAGAGTCACTCAAGTGGCTCGGTATAGAAGCAGACTATGGTCCAGGGAAACCAGGTCCTTTTGGTTCATGTATTCAGTCTGAGCGTCTCGATACTTACAAAGAATGGGCAAACAAACTCATTGCCAAAGGTCTCGCATATCCGGATCCGTATACTGCCGAAGAAGTGGAAGTATTTCGCGCTAAGGCACAGGAAGAAAAACGTCCGTTTCTTTTCCGTGACCATCGCCCAGAAACTTTCGGTGTATGGGATGGTACTACCGCACTTCGTTTCAAGGTTCCAGAAATCAAACGATATGAATGGACTGATGAAGT
>JAIEON010000094.1 GCA_019750345.1 Patescibacteria group bacterium | reverse complement strand
CCTGATTGGGAAGAGCGTCTCTGGGGACTTGATCCAACACAACTTTATACTGGTGACATGTCGAACAAAGAAATCATCGACAACAAGAAACGTGCACTGGGTCTTACAGTAGAAGGGGATGAAGACATCAACGAAACTGACCGCCTTGCGAGACAACTTTTTAGTATCAGTACCTCACTAGGTCAAGAAGGTGCAACACTAGAGTCAATTAATGCCGCGGGGGGGTCTTTAGGTAATTCTGTCGAAATTAAAACAGTGACCGATAAATATTTTTATAAGGATGTAAAAACAATAAAAACAACCCGTGCATCATTACTTACTTATCGCACAAAACTTTCAGCGATTATTGCCAAACAAAATAGTGGTACTCCAGACATAAATCTCATAATACAGGCATTTGAAACGGGAGATTTTAGTACTCTTGAACAACTTAAAACGAGTGCGATTATCTATAGACAAATGGCGCGCGATTTTGCCGCACTAACAGTACCAGTCGGGGTAGCTCAATACCATCTCAATGTTATCAATGGACTTACTGGTGTTGCTGAATCATTTGATATACTTACTGCACTTGAAGAAAATGGGGTTATTGGACTCAACGGTCTCGCTATTTACAAGCAATACTCACTGAAACTAGATGCTGCGCTGTACGATATTAACAATTACTTCTCAGAATACGGTATACTTAACTAATTATGAAAAAGTTTTTATTAACTACATTTGTTGTTCTCGTTCTTACGCAACCAGCTGTAGTAATAGCGCAAGGAGTGTACTCTCCTTCTACCGGAACAGATCCTTCAGAAGGAGCATTTGATGGTTTCACCTTTAGTGATGTAAGTGCACTTGCAAGCTGTGCGGGTGTTGACGATCTTCTGACAAACGCTGTAGGAGGGTTACAAGATAGTGTGACAGAGGGTATAGGAAATGCTCTTCAAGATGTGACCTTTTTCGGGATTAATGTAGGGAAATTATTTGGAAGCGCACTAGGAGGCGGAGAACAAGTCGTAAAAGATAAGGGTCTTCGTACAAAAGAAGGATGTCTAGACAAACTCGCCTATGTTGCAGGGCAAAAAATACTTGCAGATATGACCAAGAAGACTCTTAACTGGGTTAACACTGGTTTTGATGGTAATCCTTTATATGTTCGAGATATAAACTCACTACTAAAATCAATCAAAAATGAACAAATCGCACAGTTTCTTCCTGACGTACAAAAAGTAGACCCTATTTTTGGAAATGCACTACGCTCTATTATTACTAAACAGGTAACAGGAAAGACTGATGGATATCTCAACAAGGCACTCTCTACTCCTGAAGCTGTGGCGTATCAAAAATTCACAGAAGACTTCACTCAAGGTGGATGGAGTGCTCTATTAAATAGTAGTAATAACCCTCTTTCTTCACTCTTTAGAGAAACTGATAACCTGGTAAGTAAACTTAATACTCAATCTCAAAATACTCGACAAGAACTAGTCAGTAACGGAGGGTTTCTTGATCTAAAAAAATGTGTGGAGTATGCAAAACAGGGAACAGTTGGTAGTGAAAATGGAGAAGGTCTAAAAGTCGGAGGACCTCGATGTTTGCGTTATGAAACACGTACCCCGGGTTCTATTATTGCTGATCAAGTGAAAATCATTACAGGGTCACCTGTGCGACAAGCAGAACAAATTGATGAATTGAATGAAGTATTTGCAGCATTTTTTGATAATCTACTTAACAAGCTTTTCTCAAAAGGCGGATTAGCAGGACTTAAAAATAGTGGTAGTGGTGGTAATGGCGGTACTGGTCCGGGTAGCAATGTGGTCTTTGACTCAGAAAATAACCCTCTTTTAAGTACAGGTGAGAACGCTTTTGATAGTCCAGAATTTTCAATGGGGTCTGGTCAAAATTTTGATGTAAGTCGCCCACAAATGGTCCGCGCCGTACTTACTGCGCAGCATAATTTCCGTAACCGATCTGCCGACACATCAATCGCTGCGGCAAGAGTAGTACCGGCAATGGCAGAACTTGATTACTGTATGCCGGGACCAAATCCGACATGGCAAAGTGGACTTTCGGGAAATATGAGTAGCTTAATTTCAAATCTTAAATTTGATCTCAAAGACAGAGGAGATGTTGCAATACAACCGTTTAAAATCATAGACAAAGTAACAGCAACAGAAAGATCTGTGACACAAAATAGTGGATACTTTAAGTTTGAAGATAACAACGCCGTGTTCAATCTCGGATTACCTGATGCAAGCAGGGCCTATGTTGGTATTTGGTTCCAGCTTCGTCCTGAACCCTCACAATCAGCTATAACTGATTATTTTCAAAGAGCATTTTCTACTCTTACTAATGAACTCAATTCAACCTATAGTCTGGCAGCAATAGGAGACGCATTTGCAACAACTGGAGATGCAACAATGAACCGAGGTATAGCTACAACAGCATACAGATCAACTGCGTCTTTAATCCCTTATGCTCAAAGTGTGAATACACTATTGAACAACTACACTGCTGCGAATATAAAACTAGAGGGGAATATTGCCGAACTAGAAGCTATTAATAGCGAAGTTCAAGAACTAGTAAAAATTGCTAAGGCTCGATATATTGCAGAAAGAGCATCAGCAGGTACGCCTGTTGATATGGCGTGTATTAACAAGGCATATGAAATCAACCAAGCACCTGTAAAAGGATTTGATCGCCAAGAAACAGGCTCAACAGATGAAATACTCAGTGGTATCCGCGCAGCAAATAATTATTTTTACAGTACCCTATAATCATTTATGACTACTAAACGAATCCTCACAATCATCGCAGTTCTTATCCTCTTAGCTACAGTATTTCTTGGGGTAGCGTGGTATGCAAACCGCAAAACTGCAGAAAAAAATGGTACCACACCATTAACTTTTCGGCAGTTTTTAGGAGTAGGGACACCGAACGCACCGGGGCAAAGTGGTGACGGGGAATTGGTAGGAGAGTTCACAGGAGAGTCTCAAAAAACTATTAAATACGACGAGAACAACAATGGTATCAATGACTGGCTAGAAGACCTTAATAATAATGGACTAATAGATGGTACTGAGGACTTCAATAATAATGGTATTCCTGATGGCCAAGAAGATGCCGATAACGATGGTACCCGGAATAATCAAGACACCTATCTCGAACCAGACGCAGATGATACGGATATAACACCATTACCGCCCGATTCTACCCCTGATGATCCAGGAGGTTTCACTGATGAAGTCATTACACCAGAAGGGGGAAATCCTGGTGGTGGAAGTAACCCCGGAGGTAGCGGTAATCCTGGAGGGTCTTCAGGAGAAGGTAATAATCCCGGTAATGGCGGGGGCGGTTTCGGGGATGAGGAAGATATTCCTGGCAACCCATATGATGACGGAGACAATTCATTTCCAACCCCTGATCTTTCTTGTAGCGCCGCAGATAGTAATATAGTGTTTACCGACGCAGAACTAGCTCGACTTAAAACACTACAAAATCGATTTGATGCAATTAAGGCAACTCTCTACGATGATGCTGCATCCAACCAACAACTCTCTCTCTATACCTCATTTAAATTCAAAAAAGATCAAACTGTTGAATTATTAAACTTCTGTAAAGATAATGTTTCTAGAATTTCCAACTCTAAACTGAATCGTCGTGTTCCTACCCCGTTCTATCACGACTCATCCCAAGATAGTAATACATTCACCAATAACCCTGTATCGACCTCTGATGCAAATAGTAGTTCACAAGGATTTCGTCCTATCATAAACAATCCTATTACTATTACTACAATGCTCGAGAGACTATTACGAATTAATATCTGGTAATACAAAAAAACACCTCCTTATGCGAGGTGTTTTTTTGTATTATTGTATGGGAGAAAACACAACAGGCGTGATACACTACTAGAGTGCAATTGCGAGCATCTCGTTATCTCAAAACCATACTCTCAAAAACGACCAAACCGTTACTATTGGCGCTCTTTGCCTTAAGTATAGTGGTAGGTACTACTACTATCACTCATGCAGAACTAAGTACAGCCGAAATAGAAAATAATTATAGTAAATACCTCAATCTTTTTAATACGTCTGGAGCCATCACACAAGGTACGGGCGGACTTTACATTAAAGATACCGCATCGAATAATATAGTCGGATTGAAACTTAACATCAATCTTAAAACGACAGCATCACAAACAAGCTCAGAAAATCCTTGGAATTTTATTGAAACGCCAAGCACTTTTGGTGCAGTAGAAGATGATGAAGTGTTCCTTATAAGAGTTTGTGATAATTCTAAAACAAATTGTTGGGTAACCAATATTCCCTATAGAACAGAACCTAAAGATTTTACCACCATCACTCGTGAAAATAATAATGGTGATTTCAATTTTTCCCAATCATTAAATGATTACCCTGTATTAAGTACAAAAAGTGCTATCGGTACCCGTGTAGCCTCGGGACCTAATGGTATTCCGTCTTCAGTGTTTGCAAATAATTATAAATATGCCCGCACAATTACCGATGGTAAAAATGAAGGACAGATTAGTAATTTTGCAAGTAATGGAGTTGTTATTCCACAAAACTCTACTGTTGAAGTGACGCTCTGGTACTGCGCAAACAATACCGGTACTTTCACAGGAGAGACCGCTTATTCAGTCGTTGGTAATGGTTTTAATGACAAAATTGCGACATTTGGTGACCTTTGTGATGGTCAAACATACTTTCGCATTGGTGAACCCTACACAGTTACTACTCCAACAAACCAAACAACTATCGACAACAACGTCAACACCACCACCTCAACCACCAAACAAAATGATGATTCAACTGGTACGAACCTTCCTTCTTGTGGAATAGTACCAGGCCAATCTGGAACAATTGTTGGCTGTCTAGCACAACTTGTATACTACGGAATTTATTGGCCAATCACTTGGATTGCAGGATTATTTGGTAGTCTTTTTGATTTCTTTATTGGATACTCAGTCAGTGATGAATCCTACCGCTACGCGTTTGCAGTAACAGGGTGGAAGCTCGTACGAGATATCGCGAACATCATGTTTATTATAATCATGATCTATACCGGATTTGCCGCCGTTTTTGATTTCGGAGGAAAGGGCGGCTCAACACTCAAGCGAGTCGTGCCATTTCTTATCATCAATGCATTGATCATCAACTTTAGTCTCTTTGCGACTCGTACCGTGATCGATATTTCTAATATTACCGCTCGTGTATTTTATAGCCGCATGATTGTTTGTGATGGTGAATGTAAATATGAAGGTACTAGTACTATTCCCACGAATGTAAAACGTGGCCTCGGTGGTCATTGGCCGCTCTCAGAAAAAATAGTCTCAGCATTTGATCCTCAAAAAATGTTTAAAGCTAGTGTGCTTGAATCAAAAGAACAAGCATCATCAACTCAAACAGACTCACTTAACGCAACAGAAATAGGTCGAGGTCTAACAGAGGTTCAAAAAAAGGGTTTCGATAAGTCGAGCTCAGAATATGCGGGATACTATGCAATAGTGAGTTTATTAGCTGCATTAATTATGCTCTTTATTGGAATCATGTTCTTTAAAGTGATGTTTATGTTTTTGGGGCGTGTTGTTGGTCTCTATATGGCAATGATATTTTCACCCTTTGCATTTTTGACACTAAATGGTGGGGGAGGATTCTTCAATATCAAAGGCTACGACTGGGGTACATGGTCGAAAGATTTGTTTAACTATGCAGCTCTTGCTCCAATCTTTGTATTCTTTTTGTACATCATTTATTCATTCATTAACACAGATATGGTGGCTCAGATTGGTTTAAAAGATAGTGGAGGGTTCTTTGCTACACTTCTCACTATTGCAGTACCAATGCTAATCATCTATGCACTCGTTGATCGTGGTGCAAAAATGGCAGCGAAATATGCCGGTGAGTTTGGTATGATGGCACAAAATACTCTCAGTAAAGCAGTGGGTCTTGCGGGAGGGGCAGCACTAGGTCTTGCTTCTGGAGGTCTCGCAATGGCAGGAACAGGCTTAGGCGCTCGAGCAGGACGAGCAATAGGAAATACGAGACTTGGTGCATGGGCCGCCAACAATTCTGATGACAACAGAGCTGCACGTTTTTTCAATAATACGCTTAGTAAAACACAAACAGGGAGCTGGGATTTTCGTAATACAAAACTTAGTGGCCTCGTAAACAAAGGTGTAACCCAAGTAACAGGAGGAGTAAAACTTGACGACCGCGTTACTAATCGTCTCGGACTAAGTACTAGTAATTTTGCGGGTGGCGCAGTTGCACAACGAAAGAAGCGCGAAGATGAAATTAAAAAGTCTTTTGATAACAAGATTCAATACGCCCATCTTGATGATGATAGATCAAAAGAATTATGGACACGACGTCAAAATAAAAAGGCTTCTGAAATTGCTATGCGAGAACACGCACTATCAACTGATCCAGAATATAAAACTGCAACTGATGAAATAAAGGCTCAAAAAGCTGAACTCGAAACAACACGTAAAGAAATCAAAGATGCTAAAAATAAACTCTCTACAGAGCGAAGTACTCTTACTACAGTAGAAAAGACTGCTCTTAATACAACTATTGATAATGCACAGAAAAAAGTTAATGATGCACAAAAAGCACTTGTGGATGCTAAAAACACTCAAACGGCTCGTTTTGCTTATGTCAAAGACAATACTGACAAAGATAGTGCGGAGTATCAATCAAAGGTTGAGGATGCTAAAGCAAAACAAAAAACTGAAGATACTAAAACATACGGAACGATTGAAAAATCCGGTGAATTTGCCAATGCCATGCGCCGCGACTATATAGAAGACAAGCGCAACAATTCAGTATGGATGAAGGATGGTGAACAGCGTGCTGGTCTCTGGGGTATTCCTTTGGGTGGTGCCGGGGCAGGAGTACTTGCAGCAGGACTATCTGCAATTAGTGGAGGTGTGGGGGCAGCTTTTGGATCTGTTATTGCGGACCGAGTGAAATTTGAACAAGAAGCATTTGATGCTGCGACCAAATCATATATGAAGGGATATGGTAAGAAGAAAGGTAAAGAGGGTATCGCAAGTAAAATTAAATATTACGAAGACTCTATTAAAGCAAGTGTTGAAGCTAACCTTAAAAAGGAAGACAAAGACGCATATGAAAAAGATCCTTCTTATAAAGTAAGAACCGATGAAGAGCTAAAAGAAATGGTTAATAAGATGGATAAAGATAAAATAAATGAACATCTTGAGAAGTATATAAATGACGCACAGGCAGAATATGATTTCCGAGAAACTCAATACAAGAGATCTCAAGAACTCTACAATGACGGTACAATAAGTTCAGAGGATCTTAAAATGGCATCAAAAGAAAAGAAGAAGGCTGAAGATATACTCAATAAAGCAAACAGCGTTCGAAAGGATAAGGAAAAAGCTGAAACCGATCTTGAAAAAGAAGAAGCAAAAGATACCACAAAAGAAAAGGGTGATAACAAAAAAAGTGATAAGAAATAAAAACTATGCAACAGCCTAACTCTCAAAACTTTATATTAGACTACGAATTAGCGATCGACAGCACTCCAGAAGAAGTGCGTGATTTCCTGTGGAGTGATGCATATAAAGGTATTATTGCTGGCATAGTTAAAACATGTAATCTTACAATAGAACAAGGTGAAGCTGTATCCACAGTGATGTTTGACCTCACCATTAATGCTACAGATGAAATGAGTGCCCGGACAGCACTTACTCGCGCAGGTATTAGTGAAGACAACCAAGAAAAAATATTTCTCATTGGATATGAGTACATCATTAATCCTTCAATTACAGAAGCAGAAGAAACAACTATAACAGAATCTTCAACAGACACATTAGATGGGGGTGTCACTTCTTCACCGACAACAACACCTTCCGCACAATCAGAAACATTAACAAATCTCGCGACACGTCTTACTTCGCCGAGTATTTTAGCTCCAACAAAAAGAGATTATAGTATTACAAACACAGCAATAGGGGATACTCAACCTACTTCAACAACATCTTCTACAAAAACTCTTGACCCTTATCGCGAAGCACCAGAGAAATAATCTCACTTGTACGGTATACTAAAGATACATGCAATTTAAAGTCCCACAATTTATCGACATCGAAGACAAAGTGTTTGGACCACTAACATTCAAGCAGTTTGCCTACCTTGCCGGGAGTGCAGGTCTTGCATATCTCGCAATGAAATTCCTTCCTACTTTTATTGCTCTTTTTGTAGTACCAGCGTTTGCTGGTCTTGGACTTGCATTGGCGTTTATGAGATACAATGACAAGCCTTTTATTTTTACTCTTGAAGCATTTATTCGATACTATGCTCGAGACAGATTATATCTTTGGCATAAACAAACACAAAAAGAAGCACCTCTTATAAAAAGAGAGGTTGAGACCGAGCGTGCTACAATGACTGATAGTAAATTAAAAACCCTTTCGTGGAGTCTCGACGTAATAGACCCTAAACAACTATAACCCTATGGCAAACCTTGGTGCACCAGCACAACAATTTGTCCCTGTAAAAGAAGTACGCGATGGTATCGTGGTTATGAAAGATGGTAGTCTTGCAACAATAGTACTAGTCTCTTCTATTAACCTTTCGCTCAAGTCTTATGATGAACAACGTGCAACATTACTGCAATTTCAAGGATTTTTGAACACACTAGACTTCCCGATACAAATCGTGATACAAAGTCGCAGATATGATGTGCGTCCCTATATCGTCACACTACAAAACCGTCTCCGTGAGCAAACTGAACCGCTCCTACAAGTTCAAACTCGTGAATATATACAGTTTATTCAAACCTTTACCGACCAGGTAAATATTATGCGCAAATCATTTTTTGTGGTTATTCCTTATATTCCTCCAGTAA
>JAIEON010000017.1 GCA_019750345.1 Patescibacteria group bacterium | reverse complement strand
TTACCAGCCTAAAGAGATTCACTTCAAAAAGAATGTCCTTCTCAGCAAAGAGCGACAAAAAAGGCTCAAGGAAAGACTCATAATGGTTACATTATGGGTATGACAAAAAATACCTGTATTATTCGTCGTGAAATCCAAGCACCAGAAGTAGACGAGTATGATGAAGTAAAAACGACAGCTATTCGTGGAAATAAGAAAGACTTTGATATTGGAGTATTTGTAGAATACACTCTCTAAGATTTTTAGTAGTACTTTTCTTTAGGAAATATGAAAAATCTTACGGTACGATTTAAATCACGCGGATTTACTCTTATAGAACTTTTGGTGGTCATCGCTATTATAGGTATTTTGGCTTCTGTAACATTGGCGAGTCTTAACACTGCTCGTGCCAAAGCTCGTGATGCTCGCCGGAAGAGTGATTTGAGACAGGTTTCTACTGCGCTTGAATTGTATAGAGACACCTATGGAACATATGCAATATCAGGTACTGGACACACTAGTGCTCCAGGAAATGGATGGTTTTCTTACGGTAATCCATCGGACGGCTATCCAAAATCAGTAGCTCAAGGACTTGTTGATGCAGGATTCATGCCAGCGGCAGTCATTGAACCCACTGGTCAGACACTCATTGGAAGCAAAAACTCAGGATACATGATCGAGGCGAATACAAATTACTACACACTGTGGGCAAATCTCGAACGACCAACCGCTGCAGATATCGCAACCCTAAGTAATTGTCGTTTAAATAATTACGATAACTATCCGTTATCTGGTTATCCAGCGGAAGTCCAACAAAACTACTGTGTAAGTAACTAAAGAACTTGGGAGCCGAGCTCCCAAGTTCTTTTTATTTCATATTTATTTTAACTTTTCTAAAGCAAAATTTCATGGTCATTTCATTGAAATGTTATATAAAGGTTGCATATTAGACCACACAATGCTAGTATGTGAAGATAATCATAAAGATGTCATCGCACGGCGAGACAGAGTAAAGTAAAAATATATGGGTAATTTTGATCGAGGAGGAAATAGAGGGGGCGGATTTAATAAAGGAGGATTTGGTGGTAAGCCATCTTTCAGTAAAAAATCATTTGGTAACGACAGTGATCGTCCAAGAGAAATGTTTAAGGCTACTTGTAGTGAATGTGGTAAGAGCTGTGAAGTTCCTTTCCGTCCTACAAACGGCAAACCAGTACGTTGTGATGATTGTTTTAGTGTAGAACGAAACAGTGATTCTCGTGGTGGTCGTGATAGTTACAACGATCGTGCACCGCGTCGTGAATTCAATAACGACCGTCCTGCGTTCCGTCCTCAGCTTGACCGTCCTGCATTTGTACCAGCAAACTCTGGTTCAAACGACAACACTACAAAGACTCTTGCTGAAATCAGTACAAAGCTTGATCGTCTCGTAAGTGCAATCGAAAAGATGACTACTTCAGTATCATCTACACCAGCTCCAAAAACAGAAACTAAGAAGTCTGAGACTGTAGCTGCTCCAAAGAAAGTAGAAGCAAAGAAGGTAGAAGTAAAAGCTGAACCTAAAAAGGTTGAAGCAAAAACTGCTGCAAAGAAAGTTGCTCCTGCTAAGAAAGCTGAAGTGAAAGCTCCAGCAAAAGTTGCTGCAAAGAAAGTTGCTCCCGCAAAAAAGGTAGTAGCGAAGAAAAAGAAATAATATTCTTTTTAAAGAAACAAAAAAGCCCGAAAGGGCTTTTTTGTTTTGATTATAACTTAAGAATAAAAAGTTAGGCTTTTTTGAGAAACATTGTTTTTAGTACAATATTTTTGACACTATCGGC
Organism: Patescibacteria group bacterium; assembly: GCA_019750345.1. GTDB lineage: Bacteria > Patescibacteriota > Minisyncoccia > Phycocordibacterales > UBA9973 > UBA4124. Next base: position 7,046 of record JAIEON010000017.1, on the reverse strand, counting down.
GTGACCTTCAATCTCTTCTTCGTTGTCAGTGAGTCTGATATTTTTTATTTTTGTACCCTTTTTCAGTGTGACAGTACTACCTTTTACTTTGAGGTCCTTGGTAAGTAATACAGTATCACCATTTTGTAATATATTGCCGTTTGAGTCTTTTGTTTCTGTTTCTTCCATAATGGTTTTATACTAGCACGGCTTTGCTATATAATAGAATCTATGAGAAACAAACAATGGTACGCACAACTTGAGAAACCAACGTGGGCTCCGCCGAGCTCTGTCTTTGGTCCGGTCTGGAGCTTTTTGTACGTATTGATTGCTGTATCATTTGGGGTAGTAGGGGCGAAACTTTTTAAAGGAGAAATCCCATTTATGGTGGCACTGCCATTTATCCTCAATATAGTATTCAACGTACTGTTTACACCACTTCAGTTTGGCTTGATGAGCAACAAACTTGCCATGGTAGATATATTCCTCGTGCTCGGAACACTCATTTGGGCAATGGTTGCTATTTATCCGTATGCGAAATGGATCACCTATATTCAAACACCGTACCTTCTTTGGGTATTGTTCGCTACAGTACTTCAAGTGACTATTACTTTCTTAAATAAGTAAGTGTGGTAGTATGCGGGTATGAATATCAGCTCCGCAACATTCGTGAAAGGTATCACCAACGCACAAGAAGCGTTTACCGACGAGCTTTTTCACATTGCCGTTATAGGGCGCTCAAACGTGGGGAAGTCTAGTACGATCAATATTCTCACGAAGCAAAAAGGACTCGCCAAGACGAGTTCTTTTCCTGGTCGAACTCAGCAGATCAACTTCTTCTTGATCAATAATAAATTTTATCTTGTCGACTTGCCTGGGTATGGGTATGCCAAGGCGTCTGGTACACAAAAGAAACTTATGGGGGATTTGATCACAGAGTATATTTTTAGTGCGGACTATAGACTCAAGAAAGTTATCCTTATTATAGATGCAGAGATTGGTCCAACAGCCAGAGATAGGGAAATGCTCGAAGCCCTCGAACAAATTAATGTAGAGGTAGTAGTTGCAGCAAACAAGGTAGATAAGGTTAAGAAATCAATTCTCAAAAAGCAACTTGATGATATCAGGGCACAAGTGAGTCCTCATGTGGTGATGCCGTATTCTGCGGAAAAACGCCAAGGAGTAGGAGAATTGTCCAACCTCTTAACCGTCTAGTCAATCTGTAATCTCAGTCAGAGATACGATACACTTACACTATGAATGAAATGGAAACTTTGGTAGAAGCGGCATTCCAATTGGAACAGCAAGGCGAAAAAGAAGAAGCTTTACTTACTCTCAGTAAGGCTTTTGACCTACTCATAGACCAAGCAGGAATTTATGCACGCACGCAAGAAACTGCTACTGATCTCGACGTATTGCGTGCTCGTGCACCTCAGTTGATTGAGAATTCAAATAAATTTCTCAGACAGAATCTGACTGCTGCAATGTTGCTCAATAATATGGGGATGCTTTTTATGGAACTTGAGCAGTTTGATGCCGCGAAACAAAAGTTTGAAGAGTCTATCAATCTCACTCCACAGACAGAAGAATATGCTGACCCGCACAACAACCTCCAAGCACTCATGGAAAAAATAGCAGCACTAGAACCAGCTGAAGAAGAAAACCCCCTTGAAGAATAATCGACTAGGACTCTTTGAAATACTTTTTGGGACATCAACATCCAAGAGAGTAGTCCGTAAACGAGTCATAAGAAAAAAGAAACCAGTAGTGACTCCTAGTGATCGTGAAACTGCACGAGTACTCGTACACGCGAGGCTTGAACATTTCAATCAATACTATCATTTTTCATACAACAAAGTTGCCATACGAAACCAGAAAACTCGATGGGGAAGCTGCTCGAGTAAAGGTAATCTTAATTTTAGTGTAAGAATATTGACACTTGCTCCAGATGAACAAGATTATTTGATTGTGCATGAACTGTGCCACCTCAAGGAGTTCAATCATTCCTCTAGATTTTGGGATCTTGTTGCCGAGCAAATTCCTGACTATAAGCGCATACGACAAATCTTGCGGTATACTGCTCCTATACAATGAGTACGATTCGAGAACAAACGAAACACTATATTCATTATATTCTTACCGGAATCATCGTACTTGTCGCGTGCAGTGCAGTATTAGTACGCAACACCGTTGTTGCTCATGCGCCAACACCTGCCGAACCTCAAGAAAACGCCGCTCCAGTTATAGAAGAAGTACGTGTAGTAGAAAAAGTAGTTGAACCAATTAAAAAAACTCATCAAGATATACCTGAATTCGTGAAGGGTATTTATGTTTCTGGATGGGTTGCGGGAACCACTACTAGTATGAATAGAATTTTCACTCTCCTTGATACTACAACTGCTAACACAGTGATTATTGATATCAAAGATGCAACAGGGAGATTGTCATATCAACCACGTGATCCAGAGTTACAAAAAATCGGAGTAGGTACAAATAGAATTAGAAATCTCGATGAGCTACTGACAAAACTGCACGAAAAAAATATTTATGTTATAGGACGAGTGGCAGTATTTCAAGATCCGTATTTCGCGACGGTGCACCCAGACAGTGCATTTAAAGATACTCGCTCAGGAGCTCTATGGAATGACAACAAAGGGTTGGCATGGCTCAAAACAAATGATGTCGCGACGTGGGACTATACGGTGAGAATTGCTCGTGATGCGTATGCTCAAGGGTTCGATGAAATCAATCTTGATTATGTACGGTTTCCCTCCGACGGACCACTGAGTTATCTGGATAAAAGTTCAATAACAAGTAGTCGCACCGATATTGTTCGAGATTTCTTTATTTACATGGATCAAAAGATACGACAAGAATCCGCGATACCTTTATCTGCCGATATTTTTGGTCTTGCGACTAGTGCTACAGGAGATCTTGGTATTGGTCAGATACTTGAATATATTGCACCGTACGTCGACTATGTTGCACCAATGGTCTACCCGTCACACTTCGCAGGTGGTACCTATGGTATCGCAGATCCTGCAGAGCAACCCTATGCGGTAATATATAAGTCGATGAGTGATGCAATCAAAAAAATGACTGTCATACAAGAAAATCCACAAAAGTTGAGACCATGGCTACAAGACTTTGATTTAGGCGCAGTTTATACTGTCGATATGGTCAAAGCACAAATCCAGGCGGTGCAAGATGTAGGACTCGATTCATGGATGATGTGGGATCCTCGCACTGTCTATACCAAAGGTGCTTTCTAGCATGGTATACTGTTAGTATTATAAAAATAGTGAAATTAAGTTAGGTATGGCCAAAGGACAACAGCGACCAAAAGACAAAAAGAAACCAAAAAAGGACAAAAAAGTGGTAGTGTAATTTCTTTGCTTTAATAGAGTAATAATAAACATATGGAACAAAACGAACAACCAGTACATGATACTGTAGTAATGAACAAGCCTTCTCGTGGAGCAATTTATTTATTGATAGTAGTAGTTATTGCAATCATTGTGCTAGTAAGTACAACAAAAATGCCAAAAAATACTGCCACGACAGAAATGCCTCAAGATGAACAAGTGTTATGTTATTACAGTTCAACTCAAACTGCTTCTGGTTTCAATGATGTCTATTCATTGAAACTCAGTGTAGTAGGAACTAGTGCGACAGGAGAACTCGCAACAGCACCAGCAGAAAAAGACCGAATGAACGGAACCCTTTCTGGTACTATTGCACCATTTTCTGATGAAGAATATATGTTTTCAGGAACGTATATGAACAGTGCGGAAGGTATGACGAATACTGACCAGCGTATGATCAAACTCTCTGCTACAGAGGCAGCTGTTGGATATGGTGAAACTGTACAAAATCCTGATGGAACATATGGATACAAAGATCCTGCTAACCTCAACTACTCACTCACAATCCCTCGGGTTGATTGTGCACTCTACCAGAACGCATACTAATTAATTACACAAGAGAAATTTATGACCCAGGAGTCAGCACTCACAATACTGAAGACTGGAGCAAATGTTTTCTTGACCGGTGAACCTGGTGCAGGAAAGACACATACTATTAATACGTATGTGTCTTATTTGCATGAGCATAATATCGATCCGGCTATTACAGCGTCCACTGGTATCGCCGCGACTCATATTCATGGACAGACGATTCATTCATGGACTGGTATTGGTATCCGTCGCAGTTTGAGTCCCTACGATTTGGATAAAATAGCAACTACAGAATATTTGGTTAGAAGAATTAAAAAAACGAAAGTACTGATTCTCGATGAGATATCTATGATCGATGCAGCAATGCTTGATATGGTGGATGCCGTCTGTCGCGAAGTAAAGCAAAATGAAGAGCCGTTTGGGGGGATACAAGTAGTGCTCGTAGGGGACTTCTTCCAACTTCCACCGGTTACTAATAGAGGAGAACAGGCACAGTTTGCTTTCATGGCGAGTGTATGGAAAAAAATGAGATTGATTACGTGTTATCTTACCGAACAACATCGTCAAGAAGACGAACAACTACTCGAAGTGTTGAGTGCTATTCGTACAGGAACGTTTGATGTTATGCATCATGAATATTTGAGTGAGCGCAATCATACTACAGGAAGTACTCCTATTGATCGATCTGTTACGAGACTGTTTGCCCATAATGCGAACGTTGATGTTATTAACGATACTGAGCTTGCGGGGCTTGTCGGGAACGGTAAAACGTATCACATGATCAGTCAGGGTTCTGCCGCGCTCGTTGCCACACTTACCAAAGGATGTCTTTCTCCAGAAGAGTTATCGCTTCGCATTGGCGCTGCTGTTATGTGTACCAAAAATAATAGAGAAAAAGAATTCGCTAACGGAACTCTGGGTACTGTTGTGGCGTTTGAAGCCAATACAGGATTTCCAATTATCAAAGTGCGTGATGGTCGGACTATTACCATAGAGCCAATGGATTGGGTAATTGAAGAAGGTGGCAAGATCAAGGCAAGTATTACGCAAGTACCACTTCGTCTGGCGTGGGCTATTACTATTCACAAGAGTCAGGGGATGTCGCTCGACGCTGCTGTTATGGATTTGTCACAAGTATTTGAATATGGGCAAGGGTATGTTGCTCTGTCTCGGGTGAGAAGTTTGAACGGACTTCATCTCTTGGGAATAAATCCTCGTGCATTTATGGTGCACCCAGTAATCATGGAAGAAGATCATATATTCCGTAATCAGTCCTATGAGTCTGAGGCGGCATTTGTAGATCTTCCAGAAAATATTCTCACCAAAATGCATGAAGATTTTATTATTGCCTGTGGAGGTACAGTGACGAGCGTAAAAGATGGTGCAACAAAAAAGAAACGTGATACATTGGATGTGACATTACAATTTGTTATAGAAGAAAAACCAATTTCGTTTATTGCCAAAGAGCGCAAGATGACGACAGGTACTATCATGGCCCACCTTGAAAAACTCGTTGAACAAGAACGTCTCACATACGAACAAGTTTTGGCATTACTTGATCCCGCACTTATTTCTGCATTACCTGGTATTAACAGAACATTTGCACTCCTAGATACTCAAAGTCTCACTCCAGTGTTTGAAGAACTCGACGCACAGTACTCCTATGACGAACTTCGCCTCGCGCGTCTTGCATTATCAGCACAGAATTATAGTAAGGAATAGTATGAATTACTGGCTACTGAAAAGTGAGGGTGATTGTTACTCTATAGACGATCTTAAGAAGGATAAAAAGACTGCGTGGACTGGTGTGCGTAATTACCAAGCACGGAATTTCATGCGCGACAGTATGAAGGTAGGGGACGGAGTACTGTTTTATCATTCTAATGCTACTCCTACTGGCGTCTACGGTATAGCAAAAATAGTCAGTACTCCTCATGCAGACGAAACACAATTTGATATAAAAGATGACCACTATGACCTGAAGTCCAAAAAGGAAAACCCTACATGGGTATGTGTGGATATAGGATTTGTAAAAAAGTTTGATGAACCTGTGTCACTTACTGAAATCAAGATCGATCCCGCTCTCGATGGAATGATGGTACGAGCTACTGGTAGTAGACTATCTGTACAACCAGTGTCTGAAAAACATTTCACTTATATTGCAGAAGTATTAGGAAAATAACAGGGTTAAATTTTCGATGTTTAACCCTGTACTTTTGTAGTCCCTGTGATATAGTCCGAGAAAGAGGACATTTAAAAGGAGGGAAAATGAATAAGGAAATTAAGGAAAATCTGACTCAAGAAGTTTTTGAGTTACTTTTTATAGGATTTCATACACTAGGAATGCATTTACGATCTTTTCAAGAAACGATTGATAGTCTCAAATACGCACGCGTTCGTACATCTCTTCCAAAGAAAACTAATGAAGGAATTGAAACAGGGTATCAGTATCAGAAGAACGGAATGCATCTCATTGTATGGCCTACATACTCCGGTACAATTGGCGGACCAAAAGAAAGTGATCAAGGATGGATCTTGATTATTGATCCAAGAAACGAAGAACTGTTTTTCGCCATTCCTATGAGGAGAAGAAAAGCTTTTAAATTTATTGAAAGATTTTTTGCATCAACTCAGGCCTATGTTGAATTACTTGATAAATGGCCTAAGTGTCCAGTATGTGGAAATGATTTGTATGTAGGATCATACAAGAAAGAGCAGGGTATGTATGCTTTTTCTTGTAATGGAATACATAAAAATAAACCATGGTTTCGGATTACGGAGTGCGACTTTCTTTCACCAACTAGTCAGCGTGCTATTGCTAATCCTTTTATTCTGTATCAAAAATATTTGTTGCAGAATAAACAAAAAGGAGATTTTCATGTTCCCAGAAGGTTACTAACATTTCTTCAACGTAACGGTATACCTGCGCCAACAGTGTATTGGAGTGATACGCAGTACGAACATTTTGATGAAAGAAATCCTTATCCGAATGGGTAGCTAAAACTGTAGATATAGTATATATCTACAGTTTTTTATTTGTGACTAGTGAAGAGGAATAATTAGAGTACAATATATCTATGAAAACAATATACTTAGGTGGAGGATGCTTTT
>JAIEON010000039.1 GCA_019750345.1 Patescibacteria group bacterium | reverse complement strand
TTAGTCTACGGTATAAAGCAAAAAATCCCAAAAGGGACTTTTTGAATGCGGATGCGGCGGGATTCGAACTCGCGGTACGGTTTCCCATACGACTGTTTTCAAGACAGTTGCCTTCAACCACTCAGCCACGCCTCCTTGTTTACATACCCTTCATGGTTAGTGAAGTGATTGCACTTTAACATACCTCACGACCATTTTCAATTGTTTCATGTTAGGATGAATCTATGAAATATTTAGGTGTAGATTTTGGTACAAAACGCATAGGAATTGCAATTTCCGACGAGGACGGACAGTTTGCTTTCCCGTGGGGGATCATCGACGCCGACGCTCAGAGTGTTGCAGTACTGGTCACTCTAGTTCACCAAGAACATATAGAAGGTATTGTGATCGGAGAGTCTTTGGCGAGCAATGGTGAACCTAATACTCTTGTACAATTAGCGATTCGTTTTAAAGAAAAGCTCTCTCTTAATACCACAGTACCTGTATATTTTGAGCGAGAAGGATTTTCAACTGTTGAAGCTCATCGATATCAAGTCAAAAAGGGGAGTCGTGATGATTCAGCTGCGGCAATTATTCTTCAACGTTTTCTTGATAAACAGCCCAAATAACGTAGACTGTTTTTATATGGAATATATTACGATTGATGATTTTGCAAAAATAGAAGCTCGACTTGGTAAGGTGCTTACTGCTGAAGCTGTACCTGATTCTGATAAATTGATTCGCTTTGAGCTTGATTTTGGTGAGGCACAACCTCGGCAGATTCTTTCAGCAATACGAGAATGGTACACAGAACCCGAGGCACTTGTTGGGAAAACATTATTGTTTGTAGTGAATCTTGCTCCGAGAAAGTTTAAAGGATTTGAAAGTCAGGGGATGCTTATGGCTGTAGATGGACTCGATGGAGCTCCTGTATTTCTTGTTCCAGAAAAACCAACCGCGCCTGGTGCAAAAATTCATTAATTTATTTTTGAGATAGCAGTACGGTCTGTTGTGTCGTATACTTTATGTATTCATGACGCATACTACTTCAACAGTTACCGCACTAGAATTTTCTGATTCACTCATTCGAATGATTCGTTTTACTAAGAAACGAAAGCAAATGATTCCTTCTGAGTATGTTGAAATCCCGATTCCTCGAGGAGAGATTCATGAGGGGGGAATCGTCAATCGCAAACATATTACTACTGTACTCAGTGATCTTCAAAAGAAGTACGCAATAAAACATGCGTTCATTGTTGTACCAGTAGAAACTGCTGCTATCACTGCTTCAACCATTGATACGACGATAGGGGTGAGTACGATGAGTGCTGCAAAAAAACTGCTCGAACAAGAAGGATTGCTCGATCAAGAGCAATCAATAATAGCCAGACGAGTTGTCGCTCATACTAAGCACGGTAGATATCTTCAGGTTGCAACCGCAAAGAAAACTCTGATAGAAGGATTCCTCTCATGTTGTCTTGATGCACATATCACACCAGTTAGTATTGAACCAGTACTACAAGCTACTCTTGCAACAATAAAAGAAGATGATTCGTTGAGACCAAGTATGCTCGTGGTTATTGCTGAGTACCGCACAACAATCGCCATGGTGGTAAATGGACAAGTAGTTGATACACACATAATCGAAGAAGGTCGCCAAAATCTTATAGCAAAACAAAAAAAAGACATTTACACCGTATCACTCAGTACGGCAATTCAGAAGTATGCAATCGAGTGGGGGAATAATAAAAAACAAAAAGGTCTTTTTGGTTCATTGCAACATATCTTCCTTTCAGGAGAAGGGGCAAGTCTTCCGGAGTACGCAGACTTTTTATCAGCGACACTTCGTATCCCTGTCAGTGAAATTAATCCCTGGAGTAAGTGGTTTTCTTTTGAGGATGTTATTCCTATACTTTCCCGTGAAAACTCTCTGCGATACATAGCAGTCATTGGTGCGGCATTGGGTAGAAAGGAAATCAATTTGTTACCGCAGCACTATGTACTACGTTTGAGACGGAAAAAAATTACTCACACACTTAAGTTACTTTTGTTAAGTTTTTTCTTAGGAGCTATTGCGGGCGGGGTAGTTACTGCTGTACTTTTCTTTGTTGATTTATTGTCGTATGTGACACCTGTCGCAGCGCAACTTGAGCACTGGATTATACATTTTCCTATTTAATCAGAGAGTCTTAATAACTTTTCTTTTGTGCCCCTGGCAGGAATCGAACCTACATTAACGGCTTAGAAGTCCGCAGTTCTATCCATTGAACTACAGGGGCTAGTGAGAATCAATTGTGAAAGTTTTACTTTCACACATTGTTCGAGTGACGACCCTGCACGAAGTACAAGGGCATGTTCATACGATACGTCAAAGTTGGAATATTTGCAAAATTGTAGTTTTTTAGTAGTATTAGCTATGCGCTTAGTTGCGCTCTTAGCTCAGTTGGTAGAGCAGCGCTTTTACACAGCGAAGGTCGGGGGTTCGAATCCCTCAGGGCGCACAAAAACAAAAACTTCTCGATTCTTTCGAGAAGTTTTTGTTTTTGTGCGCCCTAGTGATTCATTTCTAAAATATGCTAGTCTACACGTATGAACATTTCTATTCTTCATGAAACTGACGAGCTTCTCGTTATCAACAAACCTTCAGGTCTGATGGTTCACAGTGATGGTAAGACAAAAAAACCGACACTGACGGATTGGATTCTTGAACACTATCCATCCTTAAAAGGAGTGGGGGAACCAATGCTTATAGAAGGCGAGACACTTGATCGCCCCGGTATCGTGCACCGTCTCGATGAGGAAACTTCTGGATGTTTGATACTGGCAAAGACTCAAGAATCGTTTCTTTCTTTAAAATCTCAATTTCAAAATCGCATAATTAAAAAACAATATCACGCATTTGTGTGGGGGCACTTTAAAGAAAGTGCAGGGATAGTCGACGCTTCAATAGGGCGTAACAAAAATGATTTTAGAAAATGGCATGCTGGTCGTGGTGCGAGAGGGGAGCTTCGTGACGCAGTGACACACTGGCAGGTAAAAGAAATGTTTTTTGATGAGAACGAAGAAAAGTTTTCATTGGTATATCTTTTTCCACTCACTGGTCGTACACATCAACTCCGTGTTCATATGCAATATCTTCAGCGTCCTATCGTTGCGGACCGGTTGTATGGAGAAAGTAAACCTGATGCCTTGGGGTTTACCAGGGTAGCGCTTCATGCGCGAACTGTTACATTCCAGGATATTTCCGGTAAAACACACACTATTACAGCTCCGTACGAAGCAGACTTTGATACCGCTATTGCGAAATATAGCCCCTTGTGATAGAGTGGGGTCCTATATGGAACAATCATTTACTCCAATTGATATTGAATCACGCACAAAACTAGAATTCGCTTCAGGTGACACAGTTCGTGTATGGTCAAAAATCGAAGATAAAGGCAAATACCGTTTACAAGCTTTTGAAGGACTTGTACTTGCTCGTAAGCACGGTACTGGACCAACTGCTACATTCACTGTGCGAAAGATTTCAAACAGTGTAGGTGTTGAGCGTATCTTCCCACTATTTTCACCAATGATCGACAAGATCGAAGTGACAAAACGTGCAAAGACTCGTCGCAGTAAGCTCTACTACATCCGAGATAAAGCAGCTAAAGAAATCCGTCGTAAGATGAAACGTATTCTCACAGGGAAATCTCCAATTGAAGAAGAAATTGTTACTGAAGAAGTAACTACAACAAACGAGGCATAGTCCTCGTTTTTTGTTTGTTGCACTTAAGGCACAATCTGCTATAGTAGCCAATGTTCTGACACTTTGCGCAGGTGGCGAAACTGGTAGACGCACTACCTTGAGGTGGTAGCGCCCGTTAAGGGCATGGAGGTTCAAGTCCTCTCTTGCGCACATTTATAAAAATCCCGGACACGTTCCGGGATTTTTATGTGTTACACTTTTACTATGCAAGAATCCTTCATCAAAAAATATTTTTTCGCACTTCTGTTGCTCGCGGCACTCGTGCTGGGCTTTATGTTATTTCTACCATTTCTTACTACTATTATTGTGAGTATTGTATTGTCGGTTTTATTTCACCCGCTCTATCGCAAAATTAATGCAAGGCTCCACAAACCAAACCTGTCGTCACTGCTCACTGTATTAATATTTATCATTGTGTTGTGTATCCCAATCGTTTTTATTTCTACTGTGGTATTTAATCAAGCGCAGAATCTTTATACCTGGATAATTTCTCAGGGCGCAGTCGATGGATTGATGATAAAAGCTAATATGTATCTCGCTGGCATTTTTCCAGGAGCAAATCTTAATCTTGAAAATAGCGCGGCTAGTATTGTTGGTGGCTTTGCCAATGGTGTAGGTTCTCTCTTTTCTGCAACATTAACAACCATTTTTTCTTCTTTACTAGTGATATTGGCAATGTTCTATTTACTCAAAGATGGCCCTTCATGGGAAGAGGAAGCTGAGCGACTCAGCCCGCTATCTCCTGAAAGTAATAAACACATTATCGAAAGAATGAAATTATCAATATATGGTATTGTGCGAGGATATCTCTTAGTGGGTCTTGCTCAGGGTACCTTGATGGGTGTGGGACTCTTTATCTTTGGAGTGCCTCATGCAGCATTATGGGGAGTATTTGCAGCTATTGCCTCGATGATACCAACTATTGGTACTGCATTTGTTGCGGTTCCAGCGATTCTGTTCTTGTTTATCATTGGGCACGATGGTGCTGCACTTGGTATGGCCGCATGGGCTGTTGTTATTGTGGGGACTATCGATAATCTTTTGAATCCTATTGTTGTTGGTAAGAGTATTAATATTCACCCATTATTAGTACTGTTCGGCGTGCTTGGAGGTGTCGCACTTATGGGGCCTGTAGGTATTTTGATCGGACCACTAGTAATTAGTCTTGTATACGCATTACTCTTTGTTGCAAAAACAGAGCTGTATTTACGATAGTTTCTTCTCTTGACCAGAGGAGTACAATAGAACATATGGAATCCTCATCTGAACCACTCGCGTCGCGTAGAAGACCTACTCTCTTAAAAGATGTTGTAGGACAAGCCCATCTCATAGGTCCTGGTGCGCCACTGCGTGTTGCTATTGAAAAAAAGCATTTATTTTCTTTTATTCTGTGGGGGCCACCAGGAGTAGGGAAGACAACACTTGCTCGATTATATGCATCTGCTGTGAATGCCGAGTACTACGAACTTTCTGCTGTTTCTGCAGGGAAGGACGATATCAAAAAAATTATTGAATCGACCGGAACATTGCTCGGTCCACGGATATTATTTCTTGATGAAATTCATCGTTTCAATAAGTCTCAACAAGATTTTTTATTACCCTATGTAGAAAGCGGAAGACTGACACTGATCGGAGCAACAACCGAAAATCCTAGTTTTGAAGTAATACCTGCGCTGTTGTCTCGTTGTCGTGTATTTGTTTTGGAATCATTTTCTGAAACTGAAATGAAAAAAATTATTACGCGCACTGGTTTAGTGGTAGATAAAGATGCTATCAAGTGGATAGTTCGTGCAGCAGGAGGCGATGCTCGGCAGGCTCTGGCGATCATCGAACATACTGCAGGTCTGTACACAGAAGTTACGGAGACTACTCTTGAGCAAGCGCTTCAAAACAAACTTCTTCGTTACGACAAAAAAGGTGATGAACACTACAACACCGTGAGTGCTTTTATAAAAAGCATGAGAGCATCACAACCAGACGCTGCGCTGTATTATCTTGCACGGATGATTACGGCAGGGGAGGATCCAAAGTTTATTGCTCGACGGATGGTGATATTTGCCTCTGAAGATATTGGAGTAGCACAACCTACAGCGTTGGTCGTAGCGAACGAAGTATTTCGGGCCGTCGAAACGATTGGTCTACCTGAGGCAGGAATCAATCTTGCGCACGGTGTTGTACATCTCTGTATGGCACCAAAAGATAGACGTGCATATGATGCATACAATGAGGCACTCGGTGATGTAAAAGAATACGGTAATTTGGTGGTGCCACTGAAGATTCGAAACGCGGCAACTTCTTTACAGAAACAACTAGGATATGGAAACGGGTATGAGTTATACACAAAAGATGATTTATTACCAGAAAAGTTGCAAGGAAAAAACTATTTTAAAATAAACAAAAAAAGTAAATAGTTTGTTATACTTTTAGTAATGAATATCATTATCGGTTTTATCGCAGGGTGTGTAGGATTTGCAACAGCACTTTATATCTTCTATAAGAAAAATAAAAAAGCACCCTTGATGTGTCCTCGGCGCAGTGATTGTACAACTGTGGTGAATGGGAAATACTCTACAACTCTCGGGATACCGAATGATATTCTTGGAATAGTCTACTACGCAGTATTCGCTACAATTTTTGGACTACTGCTCTTAGGGGTGACGATGCCATTACTCTTGGTGAAATTTATTTCAGCGATTGGGATGTTGTTCACTATATACCTTGTTGCGGTGCAGGCTTTTGTTATACGGCTGTGGTGTTTGTGGTGTCTGGTTAGTGCGGTGTGTGCCGTAGTATTGTTTTTTGCACTGTAGATGCTGAACCCTTTGATTTTAGTCTTCTAGGATGGTATAACAAGAAGCACTCCACATGGGGCTTATGGTGTAACGGTTAACACTGAGGTTTGTGGAACCTTCGATTCGGGTTCGATTCCCGATAGGCCCCCTTTTCAGGATTTAATATAACAGAGTCAGGTAATTTGGTCTGACGTATAGATACGTTCCGACCCCGACCCCTGACAGGACTTATTATAACTGAGTCATCCGTTGTAATATTTTCTTTCGCAAAGGCTCGATCCGTAACAAGGTCGGGCTTTTGCGTTGTGTTCCAAATAAGCGCACCTGTTGCCTCAAGTCCTAACACTATCGCTGATTTAGTCGCCTCGACGATTAGTTTGTCCTCGGCTTTGAATTGGTCCCAGAAAAGTCCAAGGTATAGGCGTTTCAATTCGTCTGGTGCTTTCTGGTATGTCTTGCCGATGTTTCGCATAAGTGCGAGTACGTCTTGGATAACATCGATCTTTAGGTTCTTCGTCTGGTCCAGTTTGTGCATTTCATCCTCGACACCATCAATCTGTTCTCGATAGCGGACCTTGATCTTAGTGAATGCCGCATCGTCGATGATTCCGTTGATTAGTTTTTCTTCGGTGATCTGAAGTTTGCGCTCGAAATTAATCTTTGAGGTCATGAATTGTTTCTTCTGGTTGCCGACATCGGATTTCTTTTCTTCATAAATATCCCGCATTTTCTTCACCACTTTATCAATGAATTCATCAGAGAATTGCAGGCCCTTGAATTTCTCTACGATCTGATTTTCCAAATCGAATACCTCGACGTACTTGTCGGTACATTTCTTCTGATCGTTGGACCGATTGCAGTGATAGTAGGCTTTCTTTTTCAAAGGATGATACTCGGCCGTGTATCGTTGTCCGCACTTGTTACAAAACACAAACCCGCGCAGTAGGAAATTGTGCTTGTGTCGTCTGCATGCGTAACGATTGTTTTCGGTCATGACCCTTTGGCATTTATCAAAAAGTTCTTTAGTGATGATCGCCTCGTGTTTACCGATATCGTTCATTCCTCGCCATTCCATTCCGCCGTAATAAAAAGGACATTTAATTGTTCTAAACATTTTACTCATTGCTACTCGCTTGCCGACGGTGCTGACAAGTCCTTTCTTGTAGAGCAGATCGCGAATCTCGATCAGGGAATAATCACCGGTGCTATAGAGTTTAAATCCCTCAGCTATAAGTGGTGCGCGGATTGGGTCGGTTGTGATGATTCTTTTCTTCTCATCGTCGGGAGTTCCCGCATTAAAATATCCCATCGGAGCTTTTGTCGGCCACCATCCATCCTTATATTTCTGCTCCATGCTCTTGAGTGTCTTTCGGGAAGTGATTTGCGATTGCAGTTGGTTCACTCCGGCAATAATCAAGTCCATGAAGTTGCCCTCGGGCGTATCCTCAAGTCCCGGTTGCGATACAGATATCAGTTCGACATTGTGCTTTCGCAGGAGTGCCTTGATCGTGAGGTGGTCACCGGCGTTGCGGGCGAGTCGATCCGTATCTTGGACGAAGATTGCACCGATGCTCTTGTCCTCTTGGATGCGGATGAGCATGTCTTGGAGTCCGGGGCGATTCATATTGGTCGCGCTCTTGCCCGGGTCCTTAT
>JAIEON010000044.1 GCA_019750345.1 Patescibacteria group bacterium | reverse complement strand
TCATCACTGAACTTGATGCAGAATTTAAAAACAAACTCAAAAATGCTGCAGATGAAGATACTCGCGACAAACTTCGGACACTTTTGACAAACACGAAGAAAGAAATCGGTGAACTCCGTGTTGGTAAGGTGCTCACTGAGCTTTCATATCACCACTATTCATTGAAGTATGGTTCAGCATTTGAAGCAGGAATTGGTGCAGAAGCTATATTCTCTCTCTTTAAAGATATCGATCTTCAAAAATTAAAAGAAGCTACAGAAAAACTTCTTGAAAAAGCAGGTGCAGCAGAACGTGAAAAACTTCACAAAAGACTCGCGCTTATTCGTTCAATGATGTATGCAAACATTCGTCCTGAATGGATGTTCCTTGAAGCTATTCCAGTGATCCCGCCAGCAATCCGCCCTATGGTTGCTCTTGAAGGAGGGCGTCATGCAACTTCAGACATCAATGACCTCTACCGTCGTGTGATCAACCGTAACAACCGTCTCAAGAAATTGAAAGAGATCGGTGCACCGGACGTGATCTTGCGTAACGAAAAACGTATCTTGCAAGAAGCGGTTGATGCTCTTATCGATAACTCTATTGCAGGAAGTGATGCACCAGCTATGGCTTCTGCTCAGCGCCGTGCATTGAAATCTCTTGCAGATAACTTGAAATCAAAACAAGGTCTCTTCCGTCAGAACCTTCTTGGTAAGCGCGTGGACTACTCAGCACGTTCTGTTATTGTTGTTGGTCCTACACTGAACTTGAACCAATGTGGTCTTCCAAAACATATGGCACTCGAACTCTTCCGTCCGTTTGTTATTTCTAAGATTATCGCGCGTGAACTCGCGTACAATATTCGTGGTGCAAACAAGCTCATCGAAGATCGTATTCCAGAAGTATGGGCAATCCTCGAAGAAGTGATCAAGGGCAAATATGTTCTCTTGAACCGTGCACCAACACTTCACCGTCTCGGTATTCAGGCTTTCATGCCAGTATTGATCGAAGGTAACGCTATTCAAGTTCACCCACTCGTGTGTACTGCGTTTAACGCCGACTTCGACGGTGACCAAATGGGTGTATATCTTCCACTTTCAGATATCGCTCAAGAAGAAGCTCGCACATTGATTGCAGCTGACAAAAACATCTTGAAACCTCAAAACGGAGAACCTATTGTTTCTTCAAAACTTCTTGATATTGCACTCGGATCATTCTGGGCAACATCAATCGTAGAAGGAGCAAAAGGTGAAGGGAAATACTTCGCAAGTCCAAACGAAGCTATCACTGCAAGTGATCTTGATATGATTACTGTTCGAACAAAGGTTCACGTACTTGGTACAACAAACAAAAAGTACGCTGCCTTTGATGGTAATCCATTTGAAACTACAGTAGGACGATTGTTGTTCAATGCAATTCTTCCAGCCGACTTCGAATATATCAATGAAGAAATGACATCAAAGAAGATGGCACTCATCATGGATGAATTGATTGCTCGTTATGGAGTAAATGAAGTTGCACCAATCCTCGACCGTATCAAAACTTTTGGGTACAAATACGCGACCAAGTCAGGTACTACGTGGGGTATTGATAACGTGATTACTCCAAAAGAAAAACCAGCAATCATTGCGCAATACCGCAAGCTTGATGATGAAATCAAAGAGCAATACGCTGAAGGTCTTCTTTCAAAAGAAGAGGTGTATGAAAAAACTATTACACTATGGAACAAAGCCAAGAGTGATATCGAAAAACTTCTTCCTGCAACACTCGAAAAGCATGGCTCAGTAAGTGATTTGGTGACCTCAGGTGCCCGTGGATCTATGGCACAGGTTTCTCAGATGGCTGGTATGAAAGGATTCATTCAAAACACTACTGGACGAACGATTGATTTCCCGATTGTTACTTCATACAAGGAAGGTCTTTCACCACTTGAATACTTCATTACTACTCACGGTTCACGTAAAGGTCTTGCCGACACTGCGCTTAACACTGCTCGTGCGGGATACCTTACTCGTCGTCTTGTTGACGTAGCGCAAGATGTGGTAATCACTGAAGAAGATTGTGGAACAAAAATGTCAAAAACTATGACAAAAGAAATCCTTTCTGGATTTGAAATTCCTCTCGCAAAATCTATTCGTGGACGTATCGTCGCAAAAGAAGTTGTTGCACCTGATGGCACAACACTCTTCAAGCGCGGACACCTCCTCGGTAAAGATGATGTTGCATTGATCGAAGCAAAAGGAATTGAAGCGGTAGCAGTACGTACACCAAGTGTATGTAAAACTATCTACGGTATCTGTCGTCAGTGTTATGGTCTCGACCTCGGACGTAACCACCTCGTTGAGATTGGTGAATCTGTAGGTATCGTGGCTGCACAAGCGATTGGTGAGCCTGGTACACAGCTTACACTCCGAACCTTCCACGCCGGTGGTGTGGCTGGTGTCGACATTACACAGGGTCTTCCTCGTGTTGAAGAAATCTTTGAATGTCGTACTATCAAAACTCCTGCATCAGTAAACAAATACACTGGTACAGTTGCTGATATTGTAGACAATGGAACTGAAAAAATTATCACAGTGCTTTCAGATAAGGGAGGTGACGCGAAGAAAGATTCAGTGGACTACGTAGTAGTTGCTCGTCGTATGCCAATCGTAAAAGTTGGTCAAGATGTTGCCAAGGGTGAACTTCTTACTGATGGATCTGCAAACATTGATGATATCTATGAATTTGGTGGTCGCGATGTAGCGGAAGATTATATCATTCGTGAAATCAACAAAGTGTACGAATTGCAAGGTGCATCTATTGCTCGCAAGCACCTAGAAATTATTGTTCGCCAAATGTTCTCACGACGCAAGATTAAAGAAGCGGGTGACTCATCATTCTCACCAGGAGAAACAGTTGAAATGACTGAACTCATGGAAGAAAATGGTCGCATGCGTGCAGAAGACCTGAAAGAAGCAAAGGGAGACCTTATCATTCTTGGTATTACACAAACTGCACTGAACGCGAAATCATGGATCTCAGCAGCGTCATTCCAAAACACAAACCGTGTATTGATTGCAAACGCTGTGAAGGGTGGTATTGATACACTTCGCGGACTCAAAGAAAACGTAACTGTGGGACGTTTGATCCCTGCTGGTACAGGATTCCGAGCAAATCGATCTGCACTCGACATCAACAACAATAAACCAATCGAAGAATAAAGCATGAACACATCGGTAATCGAACAAATAAAAAGTCGGTTGCCCATTCAAGAAGTTCTCGCATCTTACATTACTCTCATCCCTACAGGGGGACAGTTCAAAGCAAAGTGTCCATTTCATAATGAACGCACCGCTTCGTTTTCTGTTTCGCCCGAGCGAGGACTGTACTACTGTTTCGGTTGCTCTGCCAAAGGTGACATCGTCAACTTTGTGCAAGAGTTCGAAGGAGTAGACTTCAAAGGGGCACTAAAAATACTCGCCGATAAGGCGGGTATAGTGCTTTCTGCATATGAACCGACTGATAAGATTGAAAAAGATGAAACTGATCGCGTATTTGATGCGCTTGATACTACTGCAACAAAATATGAAAAAGAATTGCAACACAATCCAAGCGCACTCGAGTACCTGACCAGACGTGGCGTAACGTCTGAAACTATCAAAGAGTTTCGTCTCGGATACGCACCGGACGAATGGAGATATCTTAGTGGTACCGCTTCTATTGGAGACTCTCACTATCTAGAACGAGCCGGTCTTTCAAAAAAAACTGACAAGGGATATTATGATCGATTTCGAGGACGCATTATGTTTCCGCTTTCAGATAGTAGCGGACGTATTGTAGGATTTTCAGGGAGAATGTTTCCTGATACTCCTGAAGGACCAAAGTATCTCAACTCTCCTGAAACTGAAGTATTCCAAAAGTCTCGCATTCTTTTTGGATTCGACAAGGCAAAGCAAGCGATTCGCAAACACAACTTCGCGGTGATGGTCGAGGGCCAGATGGATCTCGTACTTTCACATCAGGCAGGATTTAAAAATACTGTAGCGACTAGTGGGACGGCTGTATCAGAACAATCTGCCACTGACATGAATGCACAGCTTGTGGTGCTATCGCGTTTGACACCAAACTTGTTTATGGCGTTTGATGGTGATAGTGCAGGGGAGAAGGCACTGGCTCGCGCTGCATTAGTTGCGCTTACGCTCGGTATGAATCCAAAGGTAGTGTCACTTCCGGATAAAGTTGATCCAGCAGATTTTATTCTGCAAGAAGGAACTGACGCATGGAAAGAAAAGTTAAAAGTAAGTGAGCATTATATTTTGCACACACTTCACACTATTCAATCTCAAGCGGCGAGTGCTCATGGATTAAAACTCTCAATTCGTGAAAAACTCTTTCCATTTCTTCAGCGCGTCAAATCTCAGATTGAGCGACAAACCTATCTCAATACTATTGCTCAAGAATCCAATCTTTCTTCTAGTAGTATTCAAGAAGACTTCAGTGCATTCGAAAAAGAACACAGTAGTGTTTCTCTCGAACAATCAAAAAGTAGTACGCAAGTCTCCACTAAACCACTCACACACCTTGAACGCTTTGCAGCATTTGTGACATTGTATCCCAGTGATGCAGCGAAAGCGGTTGAGCAAATAAAAGCATTTGTGTTTAACGACAACACTATCGTACTACCAGAGCTGACTGATTCTCATGAAGCAGTACTGGCATTTGTTGAACGTCAGTATCAAACATTTTCAAGTAGTGATCGAGTTTCAGTAGCGGAGGAACTCGCTCAAACGATTATTGATCAGTTTTTGCAAGAATTGAAATTTCAGTATTCAATGAAAATGACACAAGCTAAAACTGAAGGTGACGATACTAAAGAAATGGAATACCTCTCACTCCTCCAAAAAATCAATCAATATAAGCATTCGAAGATTGACATTTAGCCATTTTTCGATGATGATACCAGAGTACTAATTATGCCCAATAAAAAACCAGTCCCAGTGACTAAGAAAGCACAACCAAAGAAGGCACCTATAAAAAACGCGAAAGCGTCTGTAACCAAGGCGGTAGTAAAGAAAGTTGCTACACCTGTAAAAAAAGTCCCCTCAAAGGCACCTGTAAAAAAAGTAGTCAAGAAGGCTGCTCCTATTGCAAAAAAAGCACCACTAAAAGTTCCGGCTAAAAAAGTTGTAGCAAAGAAAGTAGTCACAAAAAAAGTTGAACCCGTAGTTGAAGAAGTAGTTCGCGCGAAACCTCGCCCGATTACTATCAAGCATGCTGGAAGTACTCCGCGTCGCGAAACCAATAGTGAAAAGAAACTTCAAGAACTTTCTGTGAAAAGTGATGAGTTGATTCAGAAAGGTAAGAAGCGTGGATTTATTACCTATGACGAAATCTTAAAAACATTTCCTGATATTGAAAACAATATTTCATTCCTCGATGAGTTGTATGAAAAGTTTTCAACTGCAGGGATTGACGTGCTCGAAGGGGGAAACCTTCTCGATGTTGATGCGACTGAAGACCTTTCAAAATACGCAAAGGACTCACACAGTTTTAGTTCTGTACAAATGTATCTTAAAGACATTGGTCAGTACCCATTGATCAATGCGGCACAAGAAAAAGAACTCGCTAAGCGTATTCTCGCAGGTGACCTCGAAGCAAAGAACTTACTCGCTCGTAGCAACCTTCGTTTGGTGGTATCTATCGCCAAGAAATACGCCAACCGTACAGCAGACCTTACACTACTCGACTTGATTCAAGAAGGGAACATTGGTCTCTTTAAGGCAGTAGAGAAATTCGACCACACAAAAGGATTCAAATTCTCGACCTATGCTACGTGGTGGATTCGTCAATCTATCACTCGTGCGCTTGCGGACCAGTCTCGTACTATTCGTATCCCAGTGCACATGGTAGAAACTATTTCAAAATACAAACAAGTACTTCGTCGCTTGGCGCAAGACCTCGGTCGTGATCCAATGCCAGAAGAAGTGGCAATGGAAATGGGAATCGAAGTTGAAAAAGTTCATGTGATCGAACAAATCAATCAAGAGACTCGCTCACTCGAGCAACCAATCGGGGATGATGAAGACAAGTCTACGTTCGGTGAATTTATTCCCGACGACAAGATTCTTCGTCCTGACCAAGAAGCCTCACGTCGTATGCTCACTGATGCGATCCGTGCAGTGCTCGAAGAGCTTTCTCCAAAAGAAAAACGTATTCTCGAAATGCGTTACGGACTTACTGACGGTGTACAACACACTCTCGAAGAAGTAGGGAAGGAATTCGGCGTTACTCGTGAACGTATCCGTCAGATCGAAGCGAAGGTACACGAAAAGCTTCGCCAGAATGACAAAATCCAAAGACTTCGCAATTACTTTGATTAGTATTTCGTCTAGTATTTAATAAAGAAAAAACCCGCATAAAGCGGGTTTTTTCTTTGGTTGTTCTAGAGGATTGAATCAATCATTTCTTTTACTGCATCGAGTGGGTAGGCACCAGGGATGACTACTTGCTCGCCAGTTTTCTTGTTTACCGCAACTGAGAATGGTGTTCCACGAGCACCAATCTTTCCAGCTTCTGCAATAGATGCATCAACTTTTTTTGAAATACCAGTATCTGCAAAACAGTTTTTGAATGCTTCACCATCAATACCTTGTTCTTTTGCTAAAGTAACGAGAGTTTCATTACTCTTCGGGTCCGGAGTAAGAGTGATTGTAACGAGCTTATCAAGATAGTTGAATGCCTTAGTATTGTCACCAAGTTTCGCTACACATTCCATTGCGATCGCTTCTGTATAGGCATTTGGGTGTAATGAATCAAGAGGGAATTGGCGATATACCCACGCTACTTTTCCTTGGTAGTCAGCGAGTACACTTGCTACTGTCGGATGGAATCGTGCACAGAAAGGACAGTCACTATCAGAATAGGTGAAGAGTAATACTTCAGCCTTACTTGCATCACCGCGCACCAAGTCATCGGCGCGAAGTTTCACTACGTTTTTGTCGACACTAGTCGGTGTTTCTGGTGCTTCTGCATCAGGAGTGGTGTTACTAGTATCTTTTTTGAGGCCAGGTACAACCAACATGATAGCAAGTGCCAGTAATGCAAATCCTGTAAGTACTGCCATAGGGAGTGTGAGGACAAATTTCTTCGCAGGAATAAGTTCAGAGTGTTCTGAATGTGTCACTACTACTTCATCTTCATTGATGACAATGGTATCTTGCACATCCTTTTCTAGTACAGTTTCGTCATTATTTGTTTCTTTTTGTGGTTCCATACATAGTAGTATATCGTACTTTTCAAAAAGGATGGGTAATTGAAAAAAAGGTGTATTTTTGCTATGATATCCCAATATGTCACCGACCTCTTTTGTCACCTATGCCATCACTTTTTTGGCTATGTACGTA
>JAIEON010000099.1 GCA_019750345.1 Patescibacteria group bacterium | reverse complement strand
AATATGTTCCTGCCCTTCTACTTCACTCCAGTCACCTGGTCGATATTTACGGTATAAGACTTGATCATGCATATATGTTTCCTATTGTACCAGATTATCTTCTAGTAAAAATTCTTCTACAATAGTAGCTACGTCTGCAGCTATTTTGGCTTCATCCATCAGTCTCATACGGAGCTCTTTTGAGCCCCGAAAGCCCGTACAGTACGCCTTGTAGTGCTTCTTCATAATAGAGAAACTTTTGATATCACCCAGGAGTTCTTCAAAGAGTTGTGTATGCTCTACCATCACCTTCAAGCGTTCTTCTATAGTAATTGGTCGCACTAGAGATACCGGTGCACTACGCTTGGAGTCTGTATTGATAAAGGGGAATACTTTCTTCAAAAATAATATAACCGAAGAAGGTTTTTGTGGAATAGTTGCAGTCATCTTGCGAGTCGCATCAAAGAACCAAGGATTACCGAAGAGTGCACGCCCTACCATGACACCATCTACACCACTACTACGAGCTTTTTCTTTTCCGTCTGCGAGACTAGTTACGTCTCCATTACCGATGATGACAGTGTCGGGTGCTATTCTGTCGCGGAGTGCCACAACTTGTTTGAGAAGCTCCCATTGCGCAGGAACTTTGGATAAGTCTTTGCGAGTACGAGCATGCACTGTAAGAGCTGCAACACCACTGGCAAGTATGAGTGGAATCCACGTATCAATTTGTACGGCATTGTAGCCAACACGAGTTTTTACTGACAATGGGATATCTTTGCCTGCAGCTGCAATTCCCCGCTTCGCTGCAGCAATGATTGCGAGTGCAGCGTCCGGTTCCTTCATCATTGCTGCACCTGCTCCCTGTTTCTCAATAGTCTTGTCAGGACACCCCATATTGATATCAATACCGTCAAATCCAAGTTCGGCTGCAAACTTTGCTGCACCTTCCATCATTGCGGGGTCAGCACTAAACAGCTGCGCAACGATCGGTCGTTCCTCTTCACTAAATACTAAATCTCTTGCAAGTATTTCTCGCCCCTTACTCATTAATCCATTTGCGGAAACAAACTCTGTCCACATCACGTCAGGCTTACCATACTTCGCGATAAGTTTACGAAATGCAGGATCAGTAACATCCGCCATCGGAGCGACGACAAAAAATGGTGTGTTATTTTGTTTTACTTGTTTCCAAAAATTCATAATGAGATACCTTTTTATTTACAGTACTAGTTAAACTTATAGACTACTTTATTTGGGAGACGCAAATCAATATAACTGAGCATTGAAGTACTATCTCGATACCGAGTAGACAACGGTGGCGTACGAAGTGCAGTAAAGAGTGATTGCAATGTCGTGTCAGTCGGTACAGAAGGGTCAATAATTATCTGTGTCGGACTACTGTTGTGATAATAAGAGATGATAAGTTTTTCAGCTGGCGAGACATAAAAGTGAAACTCGGTAGCTTCTATACTAATAGCATGAAGCTTTTCGAGATACAGTGCTACTGTCGAGAGTTCGTCACGATGAAACGGTATAAACGGGTACTCACCTTTTTCTCCACCATAAATCTTAAGATAGGCACTTCCAGAAAAGAATGGTGCTGGAGCAAACACTACTCCTGTACTACTCATGAATGAACACTCTTGTGAGAGGTCATCACACCAGAGTTGTATGCCCTCATATTCTGTTACCGTAATAGTAATAGTTTGTGCACCACTACGCGCTACTGAAATTGTTTCAAATTTGGGGAAAGCTTTTTGAATACTTCTCTCAAGTGTCGTGTCAGGCAACAACACAATACTTGTCTTAGGAAATACATAGAGCCATTTCCCTGTCAGAGTATTGGTGACAAATTCTGAAACATCTTTTGGATCAGCACTTACCGCACCAACCACTTCTATCGTACGGACTTGTAGACGATTGAGCTGTGTCAGCACTACGAATCCACCAAATAATACAATACACAAAGTTACTATGAATACAGCCTTCCAAGGAAAAATCTTTTTCTTTGGTTTGGATTGCTTGTCCTCCTCCAATACCTTTCCGTGGTAGTTGCGTTCGTACATAACTTATTTACCAATAACGTCTTTGCCCATGTATGGCACTAATACTTCTGGGATGCGAATAGTACCATCGGCTTGCTGGAAGTTTTCGACAAGAGATACGAGGATACGTGGTGTAGGAATAGCTGTACAGTTCAATGAGTGCACATAGCGGAGCTTACCAGCTTCGTCTTTATAGCGAATACCGAGACGACGAGTTTGAAAGTCATGGAAATATGATGCAGAAGAAATTTCTCGATACTTTTCTTCTTTTGGAACCCACAGTTCGATGTCATACATTTTCACCTTACCAAGACCCATGTCTCCTGTAGAAGCGTTGAGTGTGTGGTACGGAATACCCAAAGATTCGATAAATTGTTCAGTACTACTATTCATTTCTTCATGCCACTTCACAGACTCTTCATGTGACGCTTCACAGAGTACCACTTGTTCAAGTTTATAAAATTCATGAACACGAATTAATCCTTTCACGTCGCGTGCATGACTTCCTGCTTCGAGACGATAACATGGTGAGAAGCCGAGCATTTTGATTGGGAGTTCTTCTTTTGGTAAGACCTCATCCATATACATTCCCATGAGACCAACCTCTGCAGTGCCCACAAGATAGGTATCATCTTGGTTTTTATAAATATCTGCTTCACCTTGAGGAATAAATCCACAACCCATCAATGGTTCACGCTTGGTGATCACTGGTGGCATCACCGGATTGAACCCACGCTTGGTCCAGAAGTCCATCGCATAATTCCAAATAGCAAAACAGAGTTTCACTCCATCACCCTTGAGATAGTATCCACGAAATCCGTGCACTTTCACTCCCCGTTCAAAATCTACCAACCCGAGCGCAAGCATAATTTCAATATGATCTTTTGGCTCAAAATCAAATACTGTTTTTTCTCCCCATGTTTTTTGAACAACACTTGATTCCTCATCAGGACCAACTGGTGCAGACATGTCTGGGATGTTCGGTACTTGGAGCATCAGACCTTGCCACTCCTTCATCACCTCTCGAAGTGTCTCTTCTAATTGTTGAACTTGTTCTTTGAGTGGTTTACTTTCTTCAAGAAAGTTCATTCGTGTTTCTTGGTCCGGCGCTGAAGCAATCAAATCCGAGAGTCTGTTTTGCTCAGTTCGAAGAGATTCATATGAGGCAAGTGTGGCCTTTCTTTTTTCTTCTGCTACCAAAAGAGTATCAAGATCAAAAGAAATATTCTTCTTTGTAATCGCCTCTTTAATGATGTCCGGGTTTTCTTTGATGAATTTAATATCGAGCATAGTGCATACACTATAGCGTATTTTCACGATTTTATATAGTTTTCATCTCCATTCGATACTATATATAGTATGTCCAAAAAACACGAAGAATTCCCTCTTATCTCTATTGACCCAATCGAGTATTTTCCACAACTTACAGAAATCCCTCAACCTCCTTCAACACTGTCCATGAGAGGGTCACTAGAGCGCATCAAAGATACAGTCCTCCTGGCTGTCGTTGGTTCACGAAAGTTTAGCTTGTATGGAAAAGAGGTGTGCGAAAAGCTCATCGCAGGACTTGAAGGATACGACATTACGATAGTTTCCGGTCTCGCACTCGGTATCGACGGTATTGCACATCGTGCAGCACTGGACGCCGGTCTCGCTACTATTGCATTTCCTGGCAGTGGACTTGCCTGGGAGGCACTCTATCCACCGACACATCAACAACTCGCACTCGACATACTTCGCTCTGGTGGCGCATTACTTTCAGAATTTGATACGACAGTGAGCGGAGCATATTGGGCATTCCCCCAACGCAACAGATTAATCGCAGGAATATCTTTGATGACACTTATCATTGAGGCTGAAGAAAAATCTGGCACACTCATCACTGCACGACTTGCAACTGAGTACAACAAAACAGTTGGGGCTGTCCCGGGGTCAATCACGAGCAAAACCTCGCACGGTGCAAATGAATTACTCCGCCTTGGTGCAGTACCTATCACCAGTACACGTGATATTTTGCGTGAACTGGGTTTTGAAGAAAAACAAACAGTGAAAAAAGTTTCAGAAATCATACTCAACGAACAAGAAGAACGCATCATCGAATACCTCACAAGCCCGCAGCTCAAAGAAACAATCATCACTGAATTAGCACTAGATCCAATCGAAGCCAGTATTACTTTTTCAACCCTAGAAATCAAAGGATGTATACGAGAAACATTAGGACTACTTGAGAGAACTCAGTAGACAATAACTTGCTAAATAAAAACCTCCATGGTACTACTGCTACACACTCTATGAAATTACTTATCGTCGAATCCCCCTCCAAAGCAAAGACAATCGAGAAATATCTTGATGGTGCATATACCGTGCGTGCGTCTGTAGGGCACATCCGTGACCTACCCAAGTCACAAAAAAAAGCTATCGATATCGAGGGTGGATTTATTGCGCATTATGAAATCTCAAAAGGAAAAGAAAAGGTAGTTGACGAACTTCGCGCACTCGCAGCGAAGGCAACAGAAATTGTCCTTGCTCCCGACCCGGACCGAGAAGGAGAAGCTATTGCCTGGCATATTGAAGAATTATTGAAAGCCGACAAAAAAGTGAAGTCTCCTATCACTCGAGTAACCTTCAACGAAATTACCAAAGACGCTATCTTAACAGCGCTTGAACACCCTCGCGCAGTCGACACGAACCTTCGTCGCGCACAAGAAGCTCGTCGAGTTCTCGACCGTCTCGTGGGATACGATCTCTCAGGAATCATTTGGCAAAAAGTTCGCTATGGACTTTCGGCTGGTCGTGTACAATCTCCTGCACTCCGCATCCTCGTAGAACGAGAACGAGAAATCAAAGCATTTATTCCAGAAGACTATTGGGTATTAAGCGCACTTGTTCGTACACAAGGCAAGGCCGAAATAACACTTAACTGTGTCGAAGAGCCTCGCGATAAAAAAGAAGTTGACCGTATTATAACTATTGCAAACAAAGAATCATGGGTAGTCAAAGATGTAAAAGAGTCAGAACAAAAACGTTCTCCCAAGGCGCCATTCACCACTTCTACACTACAACAAGCAGCGAGTTCACGTCTTTCTTTTTCTCCTTCACGCACCATGCAGGTTGCACAAAAACTCTATGAAGCAGGTCATATTACGTACATGCGTACAGACTCGACCACCATTTCGGCGGCGGCTATTCCTGCTATCTCAACACTAATCGAAAAGAGACTCGGGAAAGAATATTTAGAAGTTCGCACCTATAAAACTAAATCAAAAAACGCACAAGAAGCTCACGAAGCGGTACGTCCAACCCATGTCGAAAAAGAATCAGTAGGTAACACAGAAGAACAAAAGAAACTCTACCGTCTTATTTGGGAACGAACTGTGGCCTCACAAATGGCTGATGCAAAGGTGCTCAAAACCCGCATTGTCGGCAATGTAGTAAGTGACAGTATTCCTGACTTCACCGTGACTGGTTCACAAGTACTCTTTCCTGGATGGCTCTCAATAGATACTGCCGCTCGCGGAGATGATGTAGAACTTCCTGCTATCACCAAAGGCGAAGCTTTGACACTCATTACTCTCACTGACACTGCGAAACAAACCGAGCCACCAAACCGCTACTCAGAAGCAGGTCTTGTCAAAGAACTCGAAAGTCGTGGTATTGGTCGACCGAGTACCTACGCGGCTATTATTTCTACCTTAGAAATCCGTGGGTATATCGAAAAGATCAATCGTTCACTGAAACCTACTGACACTGGTGAGGTGGTTTCAACGTTCTTGGAAGATAACTTCATGGAATACATCAATGATACATTCACTGCTGAGATGGAAGACAAGCTCGATGATATTGCTGCAGGTGAACGAGAATACAAAAAAGTGCTGACAGATTTCTACAAACCATTTCAGAAAGATGTAAAAGAAAAAATGAAGCTCGACAAAGCAACAACGCTCGGTATTGCAGACCCACAATACAAATGCCCGAAGTGCGGTAGTGGTATGATTATCAAACTTGGTCGCGGCGGTAAATTCCTCTCCTGTGATACGTATCCAGACTGTGATGGTGCACTCACTATCGACGGACTCGAAATCAAAAAAGACGAACCAATAGGAGTTGACCCAGAGACAGAGCTCCCAATATTTACTATGATTGGACGATTTGGTCCGTATGTACAACTCGGTGCGATGCCACCAAAGGTAAAAGGTAAAAAAGCAGTCAAACCCAAGATGGCGAGTATCCCTCGAGAAGTTGACCCGACTACAGTCACACTCGCTATGGCACTCAAATATCTCTCTGTCCCCCGAAACTTAGGTGAACACCCTGTGACTGGTCTTGAGGTCTCAGCAAACAATGGACGATTTGGACCGTACGTCGCACACGATGGAAATTTCCGCTCAATCAAGAAACCACTCGATGTATACACCATAACTTTTGAACAGGCACTCGAATTACTTGCTCAAGAAAAGAAACCTCGAGGATTTCAGAAAAAAATCCCCATAGAACCTCTAAAAGCCAAGAAAACTAAAGAAAAATAACATTCCACAATCTGTTGGGGTGTTATTTTTTTTAGCAGCGTGTATAGTTATATATATGTCACATTCGAACGATACTGCTATCGAATCACTCTACAAACTAATTGAATTCCCGCTTTCAGCCAGTGATAAAAAACTGTTGCAACGTGCATATGACTTTGCAAAGACTAAACACGACGGACAACTTCGTAACTCTGGTGTACCGTACTTCACTCATGTATTTGCTGTTGCAAAAAACTGTGCTGAACTTGGCATGGATCTCGAAACTATTCTCGCCGGAATGCTGCACGATACACTCGAAGATACCGAGACAACCGAAGAAGAACTCAGTCATGAATTTGGTGGTCACGTACTCTTCTTGGTGAAAGGGGTGACCAAACTTGGTAAATTGAAATATCGTGGACAAGAACGTCACGTAGAAAGTATGCGAAAGTTTTTCGTGGCAATGTCTGAAGATTTGCGTGTACTGATTATCAAACTAGCTGACCGTCTCCATAATGTACAAACGCTTGAGTATGTTCGCCCCGACAAGCGCACTCGCATCGCCATGGAAACAATCGCGGTGCACGCTGCACTCGCAGGACGTCTCGGTATGGGGAAACTCAAAGGTATGCTTGAAGACTACGCATTCCCCTACGCGTACCCTAAGGAGTACACCAAGACCAAAGCCTTAATTGATTCTCGTATGGCTGGTGCACAACGCACAGTACAAGAAACTCATAAAACAATTGAAA